>SLSH01000399.1 GCA_007130555.1 Bacteroidales bacterium | reverse complement strand
ACTTGCTTTGGGTTTTGTGGGTTACGGCCTTTTCTTGCAGCTCTTTTAGTAACACCAAAAGATCCAAAACCTACTAATGCAACATTTTCTCCTTTTTTCAAAGTAGATTTAGTTGTTTCCATAAAAGCATCTAAAGCTTTTCTTGAGTCAGCTTTTGATAATTTTGCTTTTTTAGCAATCGCGTCAATTAATTGTGATTTGTTCATTTTTAATAATTTTTGGTTAGTAAATAAATTTAATTAAAGGAACAAATATAAGGATTATATCTTACAAACAAAGAAATAATCAAAAAAAAACGCTATTTTGTTAATATCTTTTAAAAATTGTTAATAAACAGCCTTGTTTACTGCTAAAACTACAAATTTTCCTTAATAATTTATCAAAATCTGTACCCTAATCCTATTCCCATTATGTTTCTTAATTGTAATTTAGGACCTTTTTTATCATTTATACCGTCACCTGTGGAGTCATAACTAATTTTTATATCATCGTCATAAATCATTGTTAAATGAATATTTGCCGAAATAAAATTGTTTATTTTCAGACTTACAACATGATCCCAGTTCATATTAATGTTTTGTGGTTTTTTTAAGTAATTTGAGAATAATTCAAGACTTGTTTTATAAGAAACATTTTCCATTATATTTAATAAATATTCAATTTTTACAATTCCTCCGAATTCATATCGGATATTTTCGCCCGGTAAAACACCGTAAGCTCCTTGATTTGAGAGAGTGGTATCCATGACAAAAGTTGTTCTTCCTGCAACAGGCGACATTAAAATAGTTAAATTATCAACAGGCTTATAGTCCATCCCTATAGAAACGGTAATATATCCGGGAGCCATAAAGTTTGATACTTTTGTAGAATCGGCTATTGATTTATACCCTTCTGCAAATTGTGACCTAAAACCTATTAGTCCTGTATAATACCAGTGTTCGAATGCTTCTCGTCCATATTTTGATGAAAAAGCGATTCTGTCATCTGTTTTAAAAAAAATTGCTTCTCCCTGTTTCATATAGCCTATACCGAGATTAATTGAATTATCCCAGGTCATTTTATAGCGTTTAAAATTTGCGGAATAATTCAGAAACGAATTCCCAGTAATTGAGTTATCTCCACCTGTCGCCCAGTTTGTAAAAGATGTTTGCGATGCATTTAAAGCGACATCCCCTTTTGTGTCCCACCCTCCCTGTGCAAATAAGTTGCCTGAGGATAAAATACTTGCTAAAATTAATAAAATAAAAATTCTCATATAATACATATTAAAAGTTATTCATTATTATTATTTCGTTTTCATATGTACGTCCATTTGCGGGAACGGTATTTCAATTCCCGTTTCTTTAAATGTTTTATAAATAGTTTTATTTACTTCAAAAAACACGGGCCAAAAATCGTCCCGTTTTGCCCATGCTCTAGTTACGATATTTACCGAAGAATCTGCCATTTCCCTAAGTCCGATAAAAGGAGGGGGTTCCTTAAGTATTCTTTCATCATTATTAATAATATCCATTATAATTTTTTCGGCTTTTTCATAATCTGTACCGTAAGCTACGCTGAAAATCCATTCTATACGTCTTTCTTCCATACTTGAGTAGTTTATAAGACTCCCGTTGGCAAGATTTCCGTTAGGGATTACAATTCTTTTATTGTCCGGTGTATTTAATATGGTATTAAAAATCTGAATTTCCTTAACACTTCCTAGAAATCCCTGTGCCTCTATAAAATCTCCCACTTTGTAGGGTTTAAATATTAAAATCAGCACTCCCCCCGCAAAATTTGAAAGACTTCCCTGAAGAGCCAGCCCAACTGCAAGTCCTGCTGCCCCAAGTATTGCGATAAACGAGGTCATAGCAACACCAATCATGCTCATTACTGTTATAACTATCAGAATTTTAAGGGAAATTCTTACAAAACTTTTGGTAAAAGATACCAGCGAAGCATCAACTTCTCTTTTATTCATAATTTTTACCAACATTCTCGTAAATATATTCGAAAACCAAAATCCTAATATTAAAATTATTATCGCTCCAAAAAATCGGGGACCATATTTTAGCATCAAGCTTAAAATATAATTTAAAATTTCATTATAATCCATAATTGTTTCATTTTTAATGTATTAAAAAAATATTATAGTACATGACAAAACTTTACTGCAAATCGTATAATTAGCTGCAATTGAGTTCATTACACATTTATCAGTAATAATACCATTGTAAATATGTAATAGTCAAATCTTTACTTTGTTTCGATTTGACTAAACATATTTATCATCGGCGGTATATTTGTTAGATTTCTCCCCCTTCCTGTGTCAGGGGTCGAAATGACACCGAGGGTACGGGGTTAGTGTCGGCGACGAAGGGCTTCTAAATACAAGTTTGCCCGACGTCGCCGACATAACACACCTCAACACCAAGTCATTTCGACACCCAAGCCATTTATGGCAGGGTGGAGAAATCTTTTATTTTTTACAAAAATGCCAGATAAAAAAGTTTTGTCATGTATTAAAAAAACATTTAATGCAATATTTTTGCAAATAAACTAAATATAATTCTAAAAAAAAAGATTGCAATAATAAAAAAAAACTCTCAATTCCGCGTATTGTGAGAATTGAGAGCTCCTTGTGACTGATCGGAGATTCGAACTCCGGACCCTCCCGATTTACAGTTTCTAAAATTTGCTCAAAAAAGCAAATTAAGATACTGTTGATCGGGATGCTCTAACTACAGAATTATTAAAAAGGTTCCCCTTTTTTGAAACTAAACGGAAAAAAAGACAAAAAAAACTCTCAATTCCGCGTATTGTGAGAATTGAGAGCTCCCTGTGACTGATCGGAGATTCGAACTCCGGACCCCCTGCTTAAAAGGCAGATGCTCTACCGGCTGAGCTAATCAGTCAACTTAAAATAAATCCCCATTCAACATACTAATGGGACGGCAAAAATATAATTATTGATTTAAATTTCCCAAAAAAACTTACTTTTTTTTATTTTATTTTCTCAATTATTTGATAATACTGTTAATCACAGCAATTATTATTTTATAACTAAATAATATTAGCAACCTAAAACTAAAATATTCGTCAATTATATAGCTTTATTATAATATATATGTGTAAAAAATTTTTGCGTTATAAAAAAATATGTTTTAACTTGCAATTTCTAAAAACAATATAATTTAAATATTTATAAAAATGAAAAAATTTACTGTCTTATCGTTGGTAATTCTATTTACAATAAATGTTTTTTCTCAGATTTCTTATGGAGGACAACCTTTAAGTTTTGAAAAAAATATCAAATTAAAGTCAGAAATAGACCATATCGTAATCCCTGCTCCTGATTTGGAACAAATTAATATGAAGGATTCCGATAGATGTGGCAACGGAGAAGGATATGAAGTTGCTGTTTTAGTGGATACAGATATATGTAATAAATCTGTTGGTACAACAGAAATTCTTGCAGATGGGACAAAGGTTTGGCGTTTGAAAATTAGCAGCAAAGGTGCTAAAGCGATAGCAATGTTTTATGATGATTTTTATATCCCCGAAGGTGCAGAATTATTTCTTTATAATGAAAACCGTAAGCATATAATCGGAGCTTTTGATTACAGAACCAATCCACGACATTCCAATAGATTTTCAACACAAATGATTGAGGGAGATATTACATATATTGAATATATACAGCCTCCCGAAGTTGTTGGGGAATCAAGGTTTATTATAAATCAAATTTCTTATTTTTATAGAGGATCCGAACAGTTTGTTGGCTATTATCGTGACTCAAAAAGTCCCCAGTTTATGAATTCTGATATATGTCAGGTAAACATTAATTGTCCCGAAGGCAATAATTGGCAAACTGAGAAAAGAGGAATTGGAATTTCTTTTTCAGGAACGCGATTGTGTTCCGGATCAATGGTTAATAATACTACGTTTGACGGTACCCCTTATTTTTTATCTGCTGATCATTGTGGCGGAACTGATGGTAATTGGGATCAGTGGCAATTTTATTTTCATTTTGAAGCTCCCGGATGCGATAATCCGCCCACTGCACCTTCTTATGAAACACTTGTTGGAGCATATTTTAGATCAAGAGGTCCCGTGGAAGGCGGTACAGACTTTTTGTTATTGGAATTATATGCGACACTTCAGGAAGTTATAGATATAAGTTTATACTATAATGGCTGGGATTTAAGTACTACCGGAAGTCCTTTTGGTGTGTCTATACATCATCCATCAGCTGATATGAAAAAAATATCAACTTATAATACTCCTTTAACAACCTCAACGCCTCCCGGAGGAATTCTCGGCTCTGAATGGGAAGTAGTTTGGGCTGAAACGGAAACACATCATGGCGTTACAGAGGGAGGTTCTTCAGGGAGTCCTATTTTTAACGGAAATAATAAATTAATAGTGGGGACTCTTGCATCCGGTACATCTTATTGTGATGCTTTGCACGACCCAGACTATTATGGAAAAATGAGTGTCCATTGGGAAGGCAATGGTGCTAGTGATGACAGACAATTACGACCTTGGCTTGACCCTGACAATAGCGGAGTAGAGAGTTTGCAGGGATATGACCCGAACGAAGAAATTGGAGATGAGCCTGTTGCAAATTTTGTCGGTAATCCTACAACAGTACAAGTTGGCGAAACAGTAAATTTTACAGATCAATCAACAAACAATCCTACATCATGGTCTTGGACTTTTCAAAACGGAACTCCCGATACAAGTACCGATCAAAATCCTACAATTACTTATAATATGGCAGGAGTTTGGGATGTAACACTAACAGTATCAAATGCAGATGGAGATGACACAGAACATAAAGCAGGATATATTACAGTTATAGAAGAAGGAACTCTTGTTGCTGATTTTGTTGCCAATCCAACTATTATAAGCGTAGGAGAAAATGTTCAATTTACCGATCAATCCTTAGGAGACCCTACTTCATGGTCATGGACTTTTCAAAATGGAATTCCTGCTACAAGTACCGATCAAAATCCTTTAATTACATATAATATTGCCGGTCAACATAATGTAACTCTGACAGTATCAAATGCAGATGGAGATGATACAGAACATAAGGCAGGATATATTACGGTTAATCCAATTACAGAGGATGACCTGGTAGCGGCATTTGAAGCTTCTGAAACTGAAATTATTGCAGGAGATTGTATTAATTTTACCGATTTATCCGAAGGATTTCCTATGTCGTGGACATGGAACTTTTCGGGTGCCGTTCCACCGTTTTCATCAAATCAGCATCCGACAAATATTTGCTATAATCAGCCAGGAACTTATGATGTTTGCCTGGAAATACAAAGAGGAACAGAAACAGATATACATTGTATAGAAGATTATATTTCTGTTCTTCCAAATCCAAATCTTCCTGTTATTGATTTTGTAGCAAATAAAACTACTGTTATTGTTGGAAATCCCGTTCAATTTACTAATTTAACCGAAAACGGACCTATGGAAAGTTGGTCGTGGTCATTCCCCGGAGGACATCTTACTCAGGTAAATGATTCTGCTCCCCCGCCAATAATATATACGCAAATAGGTAAATATGACGTAGAATTAAGATGTAAAAAAATTGGAGGCGAACAAGGAGTAAAACTAAAAGAAAACTATATTAATGTAGTTGAGGAAGCTACCGAAGTTCCTATTGCAAAATTTGAAGCTAATTATACATTTATCCCGCCCGGACAAGAAATTAATTTTATTGATTTTAGCTCGGGGAAACCTCATATATGGAACTGGGAATTTGTAAAAAATGAAGACGGTGATATAGAAACCAGTAATATACAATATCCGACAGGAATTAAATATGACGAAGAAGGATTATTTAAAGTAACACTTATGGTTTCTAATAATATGGGTGCCGATACACTGATTAAAGAAGATTATATATATGTCAGTTTTGAAGATACATGCACCGAGCCACCCGTTGTTAAATTTTCAGCTGATAACAGACTTATTACTGCCGGTCAGTCTGTCGGATTTTTTAATCAATCCGAAAATAATCCCACAGAATTTTTATGGGAGTTTCAGCACGGAAATCCTCCTATGGGAGGCACTCCTGCTACAAGTACCGAAGCTACTCCCACAAACAGAATTACATATAATACTCCCGGAATATATACAGTAAAACTTACGGCAAGTAACGAATGCGGAACAGATGTTTTAGAAAAAAATAAATATGTATATGTATATAGTCAAGGTGCATATATAACCGAACATTGTGATACGCTTTCAAATATAAAAGCAGGAGAACCTGTAAGCCCCGTATTTATCGGAGACGAACTGGGCTGGGGGTATATTGCGGGACATAATAGCGACAATGTAAGAGGATATGCAGACCATTTTAATATTCATACTTTCAGCGAAGTCAGAGGATTGCTGGTTTCAGTATCTGAATTTGCATATATGGCAGGTATTAATTCCTCGGTAATGTTTTATATATGGGACGGCAATACCGAAAAACCGGAAACCATTTTAGGACAAAAGCGTGTATATATAAGAGATATAGAAGCCAATGAAGTAAATATTGTAGAATTTGATTCTCATGTTGAAATTGACGGACCATTTTTCGCAGGATTTACAATTAGTTATGCAGGAGGAGAATTTTTAGACCACGACTATTTTGTGGTTCCCGTTGCTCAAAGAAGCAATGACCCTGCTAATAATACCTTATATTTACAACGTGGAGGAAATTGGTATTCTTTAAATGAAGAATACGGATTTAGCGGCTCTATGGCAATTAGACCTATGACTTGTCTTGTTGATATCGAGGAATTTGAAGATGACTTTAATGTCAAAGTATATCCTAATCCTTCAACAGGAATAGTAAATATTGATATGGGCGATCTTGCTGATAAAAAGACTGAAATTGAAGTCTATGATTTACTGGGGAAAAGATTTAACGTAGAACTTAAACAATCTTATTTTGGAGAATATACAATAAATTTATCAGAAAAACCTGAAGGCTTGTATATTCTCAGAATCATAGCAGATAAAGTTATTATCACTAAAAAAATAGTGTTGTCAAAATAAAATAACAAAAATTTAAAATATTATAAATCCTCTGATTATATTTGCATTTTCAGAGGATTTTTATTTTATTATGTTCAGATTTATCAGTATATTTTTTTTGACTTTATTTTGCTTTAGCTCTTGTGTTGATAATATTGAAAATCAAACAAAGGGCAATATTGTTAAAAATAAATACGCGGAAAATTTTAAAATCCATGAAATTGATAACGGATATATTATCAATGTTTATGATAATAATAAAAATTTAATTGGTGAATATACTCTCAGTTCTAATCCTGATTATAAACATAATAACAAGTCTGTAATTAATATTCCCGTAACAAAAGTTATTTGCTTTTCATCTACCCATTGTGCTTTTATTGATGTGCTTGACGAAAACCACTCGATTTGCGGTATCAGCGGAACTGAAAATATTTACAATAAAGGATTAAAAAAACTGATACAAACCAATAAGATACAGGAGATAGGCTTTGAAAACAGAATTGATTATGAAAAAATAATTTCGCTAAATCCTGATGTTATTTTTGCATATAGTATAGACAACAGCTCAAAAGCTTCTCTCCAAAAATTTAATGAACTCAATATCCCTGTTGTTTATGTTAATGAATTTATTGAGCCTGAAATACTCGGAAGAACAGAATGGATTAAATTTTTTGCATGTTTTTATGATAAAATTGATTTTGCAAAATATTACTGCGACAGTGTTTTTGGCAATTACCAAAGATTAAAAGAATCTCTGCAAAAAACAGAACCCAAAAAACCCAAAATACTGTGCAGTATGCCTTGGCAGGGAGTATGGTGGGCTCCGGGAGGGGATTCGTATTTTGCAAAACTGATAGATGATGCAGGCGGAAAATATATCTTAAAGGATAATAAAAACAAGGAAAGTGTGCCATACAGCATCGAAGAAGTATTCAGTCGTTCGAAAAATGCCGATATATGGTTAAATCCCAATCAATTTAATTACAAGCAAGAAATGCTAAGTACGGATGAACGGCTTGAACAATTCAAAGCTTATAAATCCTCAAAAATATATAATAATAATAATCGCGTAAATTCTTTTGGAGGCAATGATTTTTGGGAGTCGGGGATTGTTCATCCCGATATGATTCTAAAAGATTTGATTAAAATATTTCATCCCGGTTTTGAATTGGAACATGAATTATTTTATTATAAAGAAATTCATTAAAAATGAGTAAGATAAAACGAAATATTTATTTATTTGCTTTAATCGGTATTGTTTTACTTGGATTATTTATATGGGATTTTTTTACGGGACATATAAAAATACCGTTTAACGAATTATTCTTATATTTAAACCCGTTCAGTGAATCTTCCGAAGAATATTATCTAATAATCAGAGAATTTCGTTTGCCGAGAGTATTAATTTCCGTTTTATCGGGAGCCGCTCTTTCTGTATCCGGATTATTGATGCAAACAATGTTCAGAAATCCGCTTGCAGGTCCTTATGTTCTTGGTATCAGTTCGGGAGCAAGTCTTGGCGTCGCTTTAATGGTACTTGGAACAGGAACGGTGTTTTCAGGACAATTAAGCATTGTTTCGGGTGTTGCTGTTGTTATTTCCGCTGCAATAGGAGCCGCCTTGATTATGTTTCTGATTGTTGCCGTATCAATGCGGATATCGGATATTCTCAGCATTCTTATTATCGGAATTTTAATTGCAGGCATTGTAGGTGCCATTGTAAATCTATTGCAGTTTTTTGCCGAGGATGTAAACGTAAAATCTTTTGTTGTATGGACAATGGGCAGTTTGTCCGCAGTTTCTTTTAACGATATAAAGTTATTATCCCCAATTGTGATAATAGTTCTATCCGCAGGTTTTTTGCTGTCAAAATATCTGAATATCATGCTTTTGGGAGATGATTTTGCCGTTTCGATGGGTATCAGCCTTAAAGTAATGAGAGTTGTCGTTTTTACGGCAGTAAGCTTACTTGCAGGCTCGGTAACGGCATTCTGCGGTCCTCTCGGATTTATCGGAATTGCCGTTCCACATGTGGCAAGATGGATTTTTAATTGCTCAAATCACTTTATTCTTATACCCGCATGCATATTAATAGGCGCATGCTTTATGCTTACGGGAGATTTACTGACTCATCTGATACCAAAACAGGGAGTTTTGCCGGTAAATGCCGTTACAGCAATTATCGGAGCCCCATTTGTAGTATGGATTGTTATAAAAAATAAACGTACCGTAATATGATAAAAACTCCCGTTATAAATATTAAAAATCTGGAAATCGGATATAATACCAAATTATGTAATCCAATTAATCTGCAAGCATACGAAAGTGAAATAATTTGTATTACCGGCAAAAACGGAACAGGCAAAAGCACTTTACTGAAAACTCTGGCAGGCATTATAAAGCCTCTTTCGGGAGAAATATTTTACAATAATTATTTACATACCGCATTAAGTTTAAAACAAAAAGCCCGCCTTATCAGTTTTGTCCCGTCCAGATTAGCATATTTCTCAAATATTAAAGTATTTGATTTAATCGCAATGGGAAGAACTCCATATACAAATGTATTTGATAAATTTGATTTTAAAGACCATGAAATAATTAATAATGCCATTGATTTATTCGGACTGGAGAATTTCAGAAAAAAGCCTCTTTCCGAAATCAGTGACGGAGAACGCCAGAAAGCAATGATTTGCAGGGCATTTGTGCAAAACACCCCTGTAATTATGCTAGACGAACCGACAGCTTTTTTGGATTATCCCTCAAAAGTAGAACTATTGGAAAGATTGCAAAAACTAAGCATTGAAAATAAAAAAACAATTCTGTTCTCTTCGCATGACCTTGAATTAAGTTTAAGCAAAGCATCTGAAATATGGATTTTTAATGACAATAAAATAAGTCCGTACTCTATGCATGATAGCGGACATAAACAAGTACTGAAAGAAGTATTTGCGTATGAACAAAGTGAGAAAGATTGCTGAGATATCAGGGAGAGTTGTGGTGGAGTAGGATAATCGGGGACTTCGAGACGCTTCGGCTGGTGCCTCCGCTCCTCAGTCCCCTTGCATACGAGAAAGCAAGGTGGTTGAGGAAAGCGACGATAGGAGCTTGTCTCGAAACCACCACCTCTTTCAATTTTACAACATTACTCTTTATTTCTCACAAACAAAATATTTATTATTTTTGCACGTTTAAGCAATGTACGATTTTTTTTAAGCTATGGAAATTATAAGAAAAATTGCAGGTTACATATTATTAGTAATGATTTTGGTTATTACAATCATTGCTATACTGGGAATATGGGATGTAATTGATTTAAGGAATATCCTTTCCAAAGCCTTTGCTTCGTTACTGGTAATATTTGCTTCATCTGCGGTAGTACTGTTTATTTTTGCCGTAATAATAAACTTTAAAGAATCATCAAAAAAAGCGGAAGTTGAAAAATAACCTGCGGTATTTTTGATGTGTTATTCTTTTACGATTTTATCAATTTTAATTAATTTATCTTCATCATTTCTTATTAAAACAATATATGTTCCTGATTTTAAGTCAGATATATCAGTTGCAGTTTGGTTTGTTTCTAATATTTTTTCTCCTAGAACGCTATATATTTCCATTTGAAATTCTTTTCTGCAATCTACATTTATAATATTTTTTACCGGATTTGGATATATGGAAATATAATTATTATCAAACAATGTATTAATATTTGATGGTCCAATTGTTACTACTAATATTGCAGTATCACTGACACATTCAAATTCGTTTTCCGACAATACATAAATATATCCCGTGCCTATTGTACCCCATTGAATTTCTGCCGTACTATTTGATATCTGATCTATAATATTTCCATTCTGAACATCCCATATATAAACCAAATCAGGATTTTCGGGAACAAAATATGTTCCCACACCATTTTCCATTACAAAATCTTGTCCGATAATTATAAAGGGATACGGTTTTGGATTTACTACTAATTGTAATTCATAAATACTGTCACATTCTGTTGTTGT
>SLSH01000082.1 GCA_007130555.1 Bacteroidales bacterium | reverse complement strand
GTTTTAATTCCGATGCAATATCTTCTTTGGTGATGCCTTTTTTTTGTTTTATCAGTTCTAAAATTCCCAAGTCTCTCAAAGTTTTTGCAGCCTGAAACATTATCGGAGCAAAAGCAATTTTTTGGGCGTCAAACTTAGCTTGTAAAGCCGACTTGTTGTCATTACCATAATTCCATTTCATATTTTCATATTTAATTATTTATCATTTTTCTCATTCAAATCTATTATAGTTTTGGTTCTATCTCTATTTTAAGGGTATATAGCTTCCCAAAATTACTCACTAAAACTCCCATTAAATTTGTGGCAGTACCATAGTTTTTTATAATTTTGCAGTTATATATTTTCATCTTCCCAGTATTTAAAATAATTAAACCATTGATCCGGATATTTTCTCACCATTTTTTCCAAATCAGAAACATATATCCTTACCATATTTTCAATATCTTGTTTTCTTCTTTTTAAATTCGACGGGTACTCAAAAACTCTGGGTTTTGAGGCATAAAAATGATAGTGTAATGATTTTTCTTTTAAAGTATAAACAAAAGAAACCGGCACTTTATTTTTGCTTGCGATATATAAAGGACCTGATGAAAATTTTGCAGGTTTACCCATAAAATCCACAGTAACAGTTGCAGTTCCTTCGACATATCTGTCGCCATGCATAACAACAAATTCCTTGTTTTCGAAGGCTTCTTTAATTTTATAAAGATGTGAATAATCGTCTTTAATAGAGATTACATTAAATTTTCTTACAATTTTATGGGTTTCAAGTATTGTTTTTATTTTTTGATGTTCTGCATCCAGCAAAACTATATTTACTTTCACATTAATTCGTTCAAGTAAATTACCTGCTATTTCCCAGTTGCCCATGTGTGCACCTATCAGCATTCCACCTTTTCCTTCTCCTGCAATTTGCTTTAAATAATTTTCGCCTTCATAATCAAAAGTAAAAATATTGTCAGGTTTAACCATGAACGCAATTTTATCTGTCAAAACTTCTCCAAGTAACACATAATTCTTATAAATACTCTTAACAAGCTTAAATCCGTTATATCCATGTATTTGGGAGAAATAAAATTTAATTGATTTTTTATCTGAAAAAATCAGAAAATAACAAGCAACGATTTTCAAAAAGAAATATACAATTTTTATATTTGTATTTTTAATTAAGAATATAAAGAAATTATATCCAAAAACGCCTCCTTTTGTTTTGCCTGACCATTTTGACATACTTATAAATTAGCATACTATACTCTCTCTTCGATGTATTTATACATATCATCGAGAGTTCTCACATCAACCATTTCTTCTCTTTTAACTTTAAATCCGAATTTATTTTCAATAATAACGACTATATCAACAAAGTCTAAGCTTTCTATCCCAAGGTCATCAACGAGTTTAGCATCAGGATTTAATGATTCTTGCTCAATCTCAAATTCATCAATTAAGAACTCATTTACAATTTCAATAATATCGTCTTTTTGCATTATATTAGTTATTTAATAAATTTAGAAATAATCAAAGAAGAATTTGTACCTCCGAATCCGAATGAATTTGAAAGGAAAGTATTGATATTTCTTTCTGTCGTTTTCGGTATAATATTCAATTTTGCCGATTGTTCATCTGGATTTTCAAAGTTAATATTAGGTGCGATAAAAGAATTTTGCATCATTATTAAAGAATATATTACTTCACTTGCTCCTCCCATCCACATTTCGTGTCCTGTCATTGATTTTGTGGAAGTAACGGGGATATTATAATCTCCGAAAATATCAAATAATGCGATAGCTTCTTTAATATCTCCTGATGGTGTTGCCGTTGCATGGGCATTTATATAGTCTATATCTTTGGGGGATATATTTGCATGTGTTAATGCTCTTCTTAAAGAAACTTTAGGACCTTCGACATTTGGTTCGGAGATATGTTCACCGTTAGAAGAGAATCCATATCCAATAACTTCTCCCAAAATTGTTGCACCTCTTTTCAATGCTGAATCGAGACTTTCGACAATAACAGTTGCAGCTCCGCCACTTGGCACTAGTCCGTCTCTGTCTCTGTCAAATGGTCTTGATGCTGCTTTCGGATTATCTTCTCTTGTAGAAAAAGCACTTAATCCGTCAAAACTGCCCATTGATTCTGCATTAATTTCCTGTCCTCCGCCACAAATTATTATATCTTGTAATCCTTGTGAAATTAGTATATGAGCAAGTCCTATGGCATGAGAACTACTCGCACAAGCACCACTGATTGTAAAATTTATCCCGCGTAATTTGAATATTACTGCCAGGTTCATACTAATTGTTGAATTCATGGACTGAAAAATTGAACCCGAACCCAGCATTGTAGTGTCTTTTTTCTCTCTCATTATGTCCGTAGCTTCAATTACAGGGATTGCCGAACTGTCATTTCCATACAAAATGCCAACTTCGTTTTTCTCTAAAAAATCCATGTCAATTTTTGCATTTTTCAAAGCTTCCAATGTTGCAATATATGAATACTCGCCTTGTTCGGGCAATCCAATTCTTTCCCGTCTTGATAATAAGCCTTTTAAATTTGGTCTTTCAATTATTCCTGTTAACGAAGATCTGAAACCCAATTCTTTTCTATTTGGATCGATCCCAATGCCCGAGTGTCCATTGTAAAGGGAATTTTTTACTTCCTCAATATTTTTTCCTATTGTGGAATAAATCCCTACTCCTGAAATAACAACCCTTTTCATAAATATAAAATCTCAATTTAAAACAATTTTTAAATCATTATTTTATGCATTAAAAAAAAACACACAAAATTAGTAAAATATATAATATTTC
>SLSH01000270.1 GCA_007130555.1 Bacteroidales bacterium | reverse complement strand
TGGATGAGTTGCATGATAAACAACTCTCGTCCTTGGCGCACGCGCACCTGCCCTTGCGAGGGCTTTCGCTCCCACCCGGGCATATTTAAAACCCTGATAAATATGCCTGACCGACGAAACCGTGTCCGCCACAAACATCGCATCTATCACCGCTTTCATAGCTTTCGGCGCGGTGACTGTCACGAACTTTCTCGTCAGTTGCTGAGTTCTTCCTTGGGACAATAACGCACATTTACGGGTAATCTTTTTTCAAGGAATTCAGCCCCTCTTTTTGTTACTTTTGTGTACTCCACATCAAGCACTCTGAGGTTTGAAAGCCCGTGAAGATACTTTAGTCCCGCATCTCCGACATTCGTACTTTTCAAACTCAAACTATTTAGGCTTGTCAGACCGGAGAGATGCTTCAATCCTTCATCTCCTACTTGTGTCTCTTCCAAGAACAGCCTCATTAGGCTTCTTAGCTTAGAAAGATGCCTCAGTTCTTCATCTCCGATTTTTGTCCTGCTCAAACACAGTGATCTGAGATTTTTGAGAAGTGAGAGATGCTTCAATCCTTCATCTCCAACACTAGTCCCTCCCAAACCCAGTGATTTGAGATTTTTAAGCTTGGAGAGATGTTTCAGTCCTTCATCTCCAACTCCTTTATTGGCCCATAGATTGATATCCTCGATATTCATATTCCCCGAGAGATGCCTCAGCCCTCGATCTCCAACTTTTGTCCTGCTCAACCCCAACGATCTGAGATTTTTGAGAAGTGAGAGATGCTTCAATCCGTCATCGCCAACATTAGTCCCTCCCAAACCAAGCGATTCGAGATTTTCCAATCCAGAGAGATGCTTCAATCCGTCATCGCCAACACTAGTCCGTCCCAAACCAAGCTCTCTGAGGTTTGTAAGCCCGGAAAGATGCTTTAATCCTCCACCTTCTATTCCTTCCGGCAGTCTCAGTACTTTTAGTCCTGTATTGCCGGAAAGATGCTTCAATCCGTCATCGACTACTTGTGTATTCATCAGATCCAAAAATTCTAATTTTGAAAGCCCGGATATATATTTGAACCCTTCACCTCTGACCCGCTTAGGCAATTTCAGCTCTCTGAGATTCTTAAGACCGGAAAGATGTTTCAGCCCTTCATCTCCGACTTGGGTAACACGCAATTCTAAATCTCTGAGGTTTGTAAGCCCGGAAATATGCTTCAGTCCTGCGTCTCCGACTTGGGTAATGCTCAAACTCAGCACTCTGAGATTTTTGAGTTCGGAAATATGCTTCAATCCTGCGTCTCCGACTTGTGTATTCCCCAAACACAACTCTCTGAGGTTTTTAAGTCCGGAAACATGCTTCAATCCTGCGTCTCCGACTTGTGTCTCTCTCAAACTCAGCGATCTCAAATTTTTGAGCCCGGAAAGATGCTTTAGTCCTGCGTCTCCAACATGTGTGATATTCAATTTCAGTTCTCTAAGGCGTGTAAGCCCGGAGAGATGCTTCAGCCCTTCATCTCCGACTTGGGTGACACGCAAATCCAGATCTCTGAGGTTTTTGAGTCTGGATAGATATTTCAATCCTTTGTCTCCAAATTCTTTGTTTCCCCAAAAATTCAGAGTGTTTAAATTGGTAAGCCCGGAGAGATACTTCAGTCCTTTGTCTCCTACCTTTGTCCAACTCAAATCCAACGCTCTTAGATTTGTTAGCCCGGAGAGATACTTCAGTCCTTTGTCTCCTACCTTTGTCCAACTCAAATTCAACGCTCTTAGATTTGTTAGCCCGAAAAGATGCTTCAGCCCTGCGTCTCCGACTTGTGTATTGCCCAAACACAAATCTCTGAGATTTTTGAATCCGGAGAGATGCTTCAGTGCCGTATCTGCGCTTGTAATGTTCATTGCCAACAGTGACAGATGAAACAAACTCGGAGCGAGAGGCTTAAGCCGAGCCAAATTCTGCTCGTCTCCACTCAATACTGCCAGGTTCAGAGATAAATCTTTCGCCTCTGCAGAACAACGAATCAGCTCTTTCACAACAGCTCTATGAATTATATTCGCTCTTTCCCACACAACCGTTTGTATTTTTTTGCAATGTCGGCGAATCAATGAAATCGCCTGCTTTTCCTCAAGACCGCTCAAATCCACGCCTATCACTTCGCCGTTTACAAAAATCGCCCTTTCCTTGACATGCCAATTTATCCTTTTCTCTCCTCGGTAAACATACGGCACATCTCTTCCTTCCCATTCTCCACTGCTCAATATCAAAACATCTCCCTTATCCACTTCCACCCGCTTTTCCTTGCATCCCTTCCAAAAGTAGTCGCTTGCCTCCTTTGGGCAACCGATCTCCACTTCTCCATTCAGTACCTCTACACCCTTATGCACCCCGCCTGATGCACCCGGAGATCCGTCCGCATCCTCCCCGCCGCCGACTCTATACGTGTGAGTGTTGGTGGTAGTGGTAACGTTCGGACTTCCACACCCCCATCCAAACAACAGAATCAAAAGTATCGCACCCCGTGGCCGCATCGTCCGCAAAAACATCCTCCGAAAGAATGATGAACTCCGGGTATTAGCCATGGTCAAAGAAACCTTCATGGTACAAAACTGTTGATTGTTCATTTGTAATATTACCGTTTTATCGAACCCTTGAATGAATTATCGTTATAAAAAAGTTGAAAACATCAAAATCTGGAAATGCTGATGCTTTCTCGCTTCCAATACCACAATCTCCTTATCCATCATAAACCGCCCAGTGGATCAGTGGGGCTTGGTTTGGTCTCTTCGAACTTTCGCTGACCTGATCTTAAACGTATATACAGCACCTGTCTATTTATCATTTGATCAATGTAG
>SLSH01000119.1 GCA_007130555.1 Bacteroidales bacterium | reverse complement strand
CTTTCCATTCAAACACAACTTCGCCTGTACGGTTACTGATTATGCCATGGAAATTCTTAATTGGTTCGGTTGTTTTCACAATAAAGAAATCTCCGATACCGTCATCATTAGGTGTGAATATGTTTGGAGCAAGAAATTTAGAGCTTCTAATAGTGATGTTTTCGGTGTAAATATCTTCGCAATCATCCGAAATTTGTGCCATGAGTTTTATTTCAAAATCTCCATCTTTGGTAAATTCATATTCGGCATTATACGAATTACCGATTTCTTCTTGATTTATATACCATGTATATAGAACATTTTTATTTACACCGTAATTATCAATAAAAGTCCTGTTTTTAAAATGATAATTATATTCATTTGTAAAATCTTGTTCGGTAACAAATTTTGCATTAATTACCAGGCTGTCTTTAATTTCAATGCTTTGACTAATATTGCAGATATTATTGTAAACTATTGCCAGAGTATATTTGCCGGATTTAAGCTCAGTAAATATTCCCGTATTATTAATATGATTATTTAAAATAAATGAAGAATTTTCATAATTAATATCGGAAATCATTACTTTTCCTTTTGATTGCTGACAGTAATCAGATTTAACAGTTAAATTGAAATCAATTTGCGGAGGTATATAAATATTTTCTTGGATTATTGAATTACATCCGTTTTGCTCTATTGTTATTTTGGCATTTTTATGTCCTTCTTGTTTCCATGATACCGAGTAAGTATTTTCTTTTATTTCTTTTAGAACTCCGTTGTCTAAATCCCATGATATTTTAAAATCGGGATTGTTTTTAAAATAGAAAACCATACTATCATCGGGACAATTAATGTTTTCGAGTATTCTGAATTCAGTATCAGGAATTTTGTGGAAAGTAATCTTCAGAGTATCCAAATAGATATTATTGTCAATTTTTTCTTTATAAATAATTTCATGACTTCCCCCTTTTTTACAGTATATATAATTATTATTGCTAATATCTTTTGAAAGTTTCAGGTCATCGGGGATAATAATATTATCCACGGAAATATCTGTAGGAATAATAAATTTATTGCCACAAATTAAAGTGTCGGTTACTTTGAAATAAGAGATTTTTATTTTTTCAATTTCAGATTTTTCTGAGACGTCTTTAATTATAGATTTTACTTCTTCCTTTTCAAAAGACTTTGTTTTATCAACAGATTTTATTTTGGGGATATAATCCGTGTCAATAATATTTTGTTCAATTTTATCGGCAGTAGTTTCGGGTAAGTCTGTTTTGATAAATGTTGATAAAATAAAGTAAGTAAGTGCAATTATGCTTACGGCAGCACCAATAAATAAAACTTCCTTAGGCACAAAAGCATTTGGTTTAGGATAATATTCTTTTGTCTTTTGAATTACATCCTTAGGCGGACTGACTTTATGATTATAAAGTTTATTTCTTAATATTTGTTCAAAATTATCCATTACTGTTTATCTTAATCGTTTTATTTCCTTAATTAACAAATTTCTTGCTTTTTTGTATTGTGTTCTGCTTGTAGAGTCTGTTATATTAAGAATTTTAGCAATTTCGTTATGTTTATATCCTTCAATTGCAAATAAATTAAATATTGTTTGACATCCTGCCGGCAATTTTTTTATTAAATCAATAATATCATCAGCATTTAATTTATTTATAACATCTTCGTTAGCAGATAAATCTATATTTAAACTATTATGTTTTTCTTCTATTTCGTCTTCTATTACAATTTTTCGTCTGTTTCTTAAATAGTTTATAGCTGTATTTACTGCTATTCTCCTTATCCAGCCTTCAAAAGAACCTTTAAATTTAAATTCTTTAATATTTTCAATTATTTTAATTAAACATTCTTGTAATACATCTTTTGCTTCATCTTCATTTTTACAATACCTTAAGCAGATACCATAAATCAAGCCTGAATATATATTAAATAATTTGTCAAATGCTTTATTTGAGCCTTTTTGACATTGTTTTATTAATATAATATTATCAGACATTGCCTTTTCACTATTTAATAGACAAATTTAAGATATAAATCGTTGTCTTGGTAAAGAAATATTTTTTATTTTAAAAAAATGTTTAAACTTGAATATGATAAAATGCTTTTCTATCTCATTAAATGCAGAGGTCCTTGCAAGTCGTATTCAACATCGTCCATACCTTCGGCTTTAATAATATAAAAATACACTCCTGAAGAAGCACTTGTACCTCCTCTGAGTTTTCCGTCCCAACCTGCTTCCATATCTTGCCAGTTTGTCCACTCAAAAACAACTTTACCCCAACGATTTATGATATATCCCTGGAAAGTTCGCAAAGATTGAGCTTTAACCTGGAAGAAATCATTAATTCCGTCTCCGTCGGGTGTAAATATATTAGGTACTTCAAGTTCACTTTGTTTATCTATTTGAATACAGAAATCAAGAAAAGCGGTATCTCTGCACTCCTGAAGATCTCTGTTCATTATTATCAGAAACGGTTCGTAACAACCTGCTTCGGTATAAATATGTATTACTTCGTCATCACAACTTGTAGATGTATTTCCGTCTCCGAAATTCCATACACATCTTCTTCTTACTCCTCCGTAATCCGAAAGATTTATAAACATAACTTCTGCCTCGGGAGCAACCAGTTCGCCGTATAGAATATCAGCGGGAATTTCGAATTTAGCTTCAAGTAATCCTGTAGGTTCAACAAAATACCGTATTGTATCGGTACACATTGCATTTCCGAATACGCTGATATAAAGTCCGTACCATTGCTGATTTGGTGTACGATACCTTACTCTTATATCATAAGCATCCGCAGGAAGTAAACTTACTGTAGAAT
>SLSH01000112.1 GCA_007130555.1 Bacteroidales bacterium | reverse complement strand
TCTCCTTTAGAATTTCTTAAAACAAAACCGGGATTCTTATCAGAAGTGGTTTGTAAAATGATTTCATTATTCTGATTTTTATCGGTATCTCCAAGTGCATCAGAAATTCTTAATTGAGCAAATGCTCCCAAAAATATGATTACTGCCACAGATAATAGTAATATTTTTTTCATATAAATTAAATTTTAAGTTTCTAATAAATTTTTTAATAATGCAAAAATATGTATTATTTTTAAATATAGCAAAAAAATGTATAATATTATCTTTTCAACCTCAAGAGCCATAATAAAATAATCAAAATGCCCGTAAAAATCAATAAAACAATAAGATTATAATAATAAGTATCTACCAAATTACCAAAAAATCTTTTGTAAGGAGTAAAAAAATGATTTCTGAAGTTATTGTCCGGCAGTATATAAATAGGCATAAACTTTCTTATAATTTCATTGTTTTTAACAATATAATTATTAAAGTCATAATTTTTTTGCAAAAGATTACTTAAAGCTCTGTTACTATATTTTTGCTGTAAAACACCATGATTATCAATGTTTTTATAAATTGAATCGCGAACATTTAATACATTGGTTTTTATGTTTTTATAATATTTTTTGATATCCTTCAAATTTTCATAAAAACTTTTATCTGAAATTTGAAATGATTTGTTTTTATTCATTTCATTTTGTAAAATTTTTTCTGCTTTGTGGCTGTCAGTTTGATAAATACTTTCGATTTCCGGAATAAAATAATCGGAATAATAAACAGATTCATTTAGTATTACATTGCTTTCAAATATGTGCTTTTCAAAATTATTGTTTTTATAAAAATCAACCATAATTGCTTCGCCTGCCCATCTTAACGGGATAATATCCGCAATTAGAGGAACATACTTATCATTACGGAGCAGATTATGAAAATTTTTATATTCTATAAGTGCTCCCGCAAATAAAATCTGCGGAATTATTACAAGAGGAGCCAGCAGATAAACCATTGACAAAGTATTTAGTAATTTAGACAGAACAAGTCCCAGAACAGCACCGAATAAACATACAGACCAAACAATCAGAAAAAATTTAAACCCATGTCCATTAATTCCGATAATAAAAATTGAAATATAGCTTAAAATTAAAGCCTGAATAATAGTCAATAAAAACACTTTTATTAGTTTAGCACTGATATAAGAACCGTTTTTGTTATACGCCAGATTCTCGTTTTGTCTGAAATTGCGCAAAAGTATAAACTCATGCCCGGTGCTTATTAGTCCCGTAAAAAGTGCACTTACAAGTATCATCAGAATCCAGGCGGGAATATTCGGATTTGAATAATAGCTGTAATTGACAGAATCGCTGTAACGACTTATAAAAGATAGCAACAATGCAAGTATTGCGGGAATTATTATAAATAATGATGCTTTCCATGGAGATTTTTGTAATATTTTATACTCTCTGAATAAAAAATCTTTAACAGATAGTAATACACTTTGTTTCTTTTGTCCATCGTTGTTTGCAGGACTTATTACAGATGATTTTTTATTTGCCTGATTTATGAGTTTATACTTTTGATACCATATT
Source organism: Bacteroidales bacterium (assembly GCA_007130555.1). Taxonomy (GTDB): domain Bacteria; phylum Bacteroidota; class Bacteroidia; order Bacteroidales; family ML635J-15; genus SLSH01. The sequence goes on along the minus strand of SLSH01000112.1, from coordinate 1,262 downwards.
TCAGGACTTATTTTTCCGGCACCTTCTTTATTTGTTTTTTCGTCTAAAATATCTATAATAATGCCGGGATTGTAATTTTCTCCGAAAACACTTTCGTTGTCAATTCTTTCGGCTGTGTTTCTAAAATATTCCGCAGTCTCTGCCGGACTTCCATAAAAAACAGTATATCCTTCATTTATAATAAGGATTTTATCAAACATACCGAATATTGATATATCCGGCTGATGAACCGAACTGATTACAATTTTGTTTTGCAATGATATAGATTTCAGCAAATTGAAAATTTTAACGGCTTCATTTGACGACAGTCCGCTTGACGGCTCATCCATTAAAATTACATCAGGATTTTGCAGTAAAGCCATGGCAATATTCAGACGTTTTTGCTGACCGCCCGATAATTCGCTGTGTTTATTATTAACATCAAGGGCAATTTTATTCTTATGTGGAAATAATTCTACATGATTTAATATTTTATTGATTTTTTCGGAATATTCACCGTAAGGCATTTGTAAATATTTTGCCCTGTCTGTTAAATGCTCCTCAACCGTAAATCCGCCGATAAAACTATTATCCTGATTAACAAAAGAACTTTCAACAATTTTTGATTTATCATCCGCAGTTTTTAAAAAAATATTTCCGTTTTCAAAATTATAAATTCCTGCCAAAGATTTAAGAAGAGTAGATTTGCCCGAACCGCTTTTGCCGATTATACCAATCATCTCACCACTTTGAGCAACAAAACTTGTATTATGTAAAATAATCTGATTTTTTATCTTAACATTTATATTATCTGCATATAATTCAAAATCCTGCTTGTCTTCATCTTGATTAAACAATAAAAGCAAATCCCTGTAATTTAATTGTCGTAAATTTTCAGCTTTTACAGTTGAGTGATAATCAATGATATAAATATAATCGGATTTGCATTCTCTTGAATTTACAAAAACATTATTTTCAACAGATTTAAGCAATATAAGTTTTGTTGAATTTTTTAATAAAACAATGACTTTATTGTTATTATGATAATAATATGAAAGTTTATCAGAATCAATTTTATTATGTTGATTTTCAGCAAAATGGATTAGATTATTTAAATCATTTGTTTCAATCTCGAAAATATCAGTAATCAGTGATAAAAACTCTTTTTGTTCATAGCTGAAAATACGGGTTGTTTTTATAAAGTTCAATAAATTAATAATTATAATAAGTCTTACCGAATTCAGAGAAAGTTTTTTGGAAGATGATGCTGATTCGTGGGTTTC
>SLSH01000118.1 GCA_007130555.1 Bacteroidales bacterium | reverse complement strand
TATGATTATCAAAAATACTTTTGAAAATTATTTTTTAGCTTTAATTAGTGATAATAATATTGATATGGAATTAATTAATAATTTTCAGGAAAAACTGCCTGAATTTTTATCGCTTGCAAAAAACAAAATTGTAACATTAATTGATTTTTCCAAGCCCAGCACAGAAAAACGGCTTTGGACAATAAACCTTGAAACTAACGAAATATTAATAAATACTTATGTAGCACATGGAAGAAATTCGGGATATAATTTTGCAGAAAGATTTTCAAATATACCTCAATCCTATCAGAGTAGTCTCGGTTTTTATCTAACCGAACAAACATATTACGGTAAACATGGATATTCTTTGAAATTAATTGGACTTGAAAATAGTATTAATGATAAAGCTTATGAACGTGCAATAGTTGTTCATGGGGCCGATTATGTTAATGAATCATTTATAAAAAATCACGGAAGACTAGGGCGTAGTCATGGATGCCCGGCAATACCAAGAGAAATAACAGATTATTTTATAAACATAGTAAAAGAAGGCAGTCTGCTTTTTATATATCACCCAAATTATTTAAATAAAACCCAATAAATAATTACACTTAATCATTAAACATTTTGTCCGTAAACCTTTTAATAACCCGCTGTCGCAAGATGCATGCTGAGGCATTCGAAGCACTGCGTCTTGTGATTTGGGAAGAAAGTTTGGCACAGGAAACTATTATAAATCATGCTTTATTCGAACTTTTAACTAAAAGATGACACGCTCACTGTCAAAATTTTATCGAGGCATTGCATTTTGTGACAATGGTAATTTTGAATGATTGGTTTTTTTAAATTTTTAAAAAATACTCAACATATCATATAATAAATAAAAAAGTGTATATTTGTAAATTATATGATAGGTTTAAAAATATGACAAAAAATACAAAGGGGACAAAACTTCCCCGAAAATTAGAAAAAAAAATGCAAATGGTTGGCGAGCAGATAAAACTTGCACGCTTAAGACGTAATCTTAGTATTGCCCAAATATCAGAACGGGCAATGGTATCGGATTTAACCGTAAATCGTGTTGAAAAAGGTCTGCCCACGGTATCCATGGGCATATATCTAAGAGTTTTGTATGCCCTGCAATTAGATGATGACATTCTTTGTCTGGCAAAAGATGATGAATTGGGAAGAGCATTACAGGATTTAAATTTAAAAACCAGAAAAAAAGCATCTAAAAAAGACAATCAATGAAAAAGATATTAGTATATGCAGATTTTGACTGGTTAAAACAAATTGAACTAATCGGAGAATTGAATTTTGAAAATCTTCGTGGTTCTGCAAATTATGGTTTTCAGTATAATACAGAGTGGCTGAGAAAACATAGTGATATTTTACTTAGTGACGATATAAACAACTATCCGGGAATGCAATATAATCGTCAGGGGAAAGATATTTTCGGCTGTTTCTCGGATGCATTTCCCGACCGTTGGGGACGTATGCTTATTAATAGAAGAGAACAAATACTTGCTCGTGAAGAAAAACGACCGGTAAAAATACTTTCTTCATTAGATTATTTAATTGGCATTGATGATTTTTCAAGAATTGGGGGGTTTCGTTTTAAAACCAACGAAAATGATAAATTTATAAATGATGAATCATCACTATCAGTACCACCTTTAACAAATTTAAGAAAACTAATTCAGGCAAGTAGGGAAATCGAAAAAAGCGAAGAAAAGAATGAATTACCTGACAAAAAATGGATAAATCAATTATTACAACCCGGCACATCACTCGGTGGAGCCCGTCCAAAAGCAAGTCTTATAGACGAGAATAAGAATTTATATGTTGCAAAGTTTCCGTCATTAAATGATGATTATAACATTGGTTTGTGGGAGCATTTTTCTCATATTTTGGCACAAAAGGCAGGCATCAATGTTGCATCAACACAAGTAATACAAAGCGGAGAAAAATATCATACTTTATTATCAAAACGATTTGACCGAAACAATGAGAATAAACGCATTCACTTTGCATCTGCAATGACAATGCTTGGTTGCATAGATGGAGACAATTATTCCAACGGGTACGGGTACTTAGACATTGTAGATTTTATTATAAAAGCATGTACTGATGTTGAGAATAACCTTAAAGAACTTTACCGACGTGTTGCATTTAATATTTGTATTGGAAATACAGACGACCATTTAAGAAATCATGGATTTTTGCTAACATCAAAAGGATGGACACTTTCACCTGCGTACGACATCAATCCATCATTGAATAATTTTCATTCGCTTTTAATTTCTTCATCTTCCAACGAATCTGACCTTAATATATTGTTAGATTCTTCAAATGAATATTTACTTGAAAAAGAACAATGCAATGTAATAATTCAGGAAGTTGTTGACATTGTAAAAACATGGAAAAAAACAGCAAAACAATTGAAAATTCCAAAATTAGAAATTGATAAATTCAGTCCCCGATTTGAAAAAATATAACTTGGGGAAAAACCTAAATCATTACTGTCCAACAAACTAATCGAATTAAAAACAAATCAGTTAACAATAAAGGGCACAGATCTGTCGGAGGATGCAGAGCTTCTACTTATAATGCATGTACGATGGAAGATGTCAAGGTTCTCGTAAATGCAATGGAAGAATTTGAAAAAATGAAAGCATAAAAAAGAATAAATATTTATTCCAAATAAAAAAAACCTGAAGTCATATTCAGGTTTTTTTTATCCTAGTCCTAACTCTTTGCCTTTCTTAATCATAAATTCTCTTGCTTTTTTATAATCATTTGGAATTTCTCCTTCTAAAATGGCTTCCTTTATTGCATTTTTAATTATTCCCACTTCTTTA
>SLSH01000004.1 GCA_007130555.1 Bacteroidales bacterium | reverse complement strand
TAATAATTTCAATTATATTTTCAGGCTCTTCCATTCTTCCTTTTCCAATTAACCCGCTTGCCAGTTCTCCTTCGGGGGGTTCTATTATTATATTTCCGTATGATTTAAGTTTTGAAATATTTTGCTGATTGGAAGGATGAGCAAACATATCCAGGTCCATCGAAGGGGCTACAAACACGGGGCATTTCGCCGACAGATATGTCGTAATTAACAAATTGTCTGCGATTGCATTAGCCATTTTACCTATAGTATTTGCAGTAGCGGGGGCAATTATAAACAAATCCGCCCATGTTCCCAGATTAACATGAGAATTCCAGTCTCCGTTTTCGGGATTATAAAAATCAACCAATACGGGATTTTTTGATAAAGTCGCCATCGTAAGAGGAGTAATAAATTCTTTGGACATCGGAGTCATAATCACTTTTACGTTTGCCCCGTTTTTTATCAGCAAACGGGTAAGTTCAGCAGATTTATATGCCGCAATACCCCCGGAAATACCCAGTAAAATATTTTTTCCTTTTAACATTTTTAATGAAATGACTGTTTAAAATGTCTTCGCTTTATTCTTTGCTATCCTTTTTTTGTTCTTTAACTTCTTCTTTCTTTCCTTTTTCTTCCTCTTCCTCTTCTTCTTTTTCGTATTTTGTAAAATATACTTTTTTATCTAGATATTCTTCAATAGCTATCAGAGTCGGCTTAGGAAGACGTTCAAAATATCTGGATACTTCAATTTGCTCTCTGTTTTCATGAATTTCTTCCAGATTGTCATTTAAAGTAGCAAATTCTTCTAACTTTTGATACAATTCTTGTCTGATTTCATCATTTATTTTATCTGCCATCTTTGAGCAAATAACAATCGAATGATATAAATTCCCTGTATCGCTGTCAAAATTTGCTAAATTTCTAGGAATTGTTGTTACCGGAGCATTTGTTTTTTTATAGTCCATAATTTTCTTTTATAAATTTTGTTGAGTTATTATATATTCTTTCTGCTTCACGTATTTTTGATGATTCGGGAAAATTATCCACGAAATTATAATAAGCCTGAATTACATCTTTATATCTTTCTTCCTGCTTATCTAAAACCGAATTTTCCGCATATTCATAATTTGATTTTAAAATATAAAATAATATTTCTTCTCTGTAAACCGTATCGGGATAATCAATTAAAACATTATTCAATGCAGTTACAGCCGCCCTGTATGAGCTTATTTTATAATATAAATATGCATTATTATATGCTTTAAGTTCTAATTTTTCTTGCAATTCATCAATAAATATATTTACGGTATCTCTTCTTTCGGATTTTGAGTATCTTTCCAGAAATAATTGTAATTCCTGAATAGCCCTTTTTGTAAACACCTGGTCTAAAGATATGGGGGGAGACAATAAATAATAACAATATGCCGCCATATATTCGGCTTCTTCTCTTCTGGTGCTGTTCGGGAAAGTCATTGAAAATTCCCTGAAAAGATATGCCGCCAAAGTAAGTTCTCCTGTCCCGTAATGACAATAAGCATTATAATAGTTTATTTTTTCAGCTTTCTCTGTTCCTCTGTAATAACTCCTTAAATCTTCAAGCAAAGTACGGGCACGATGATATTCTCCCTCTTCATAATATTCAATTGCTTTCTCAAATTTAAACTCAAGGTCATTACTCTTTAATACTTTTTGGTATTCACTACAAGATGTGAATAATATTATAAGCAATAATATTAAGCAATAATATTTTAATTTCGTCAAAAACATTTTGCAAAGATATATTATTTTAAGTGATTTAACCCAGAAATATTCAAATTTTTTATTTTGAAAAAATAATCAAATCATTTTTAATTATTATATCGTTAAACCCAAAATTCCGGCATATATAATTAAGAGTTTCGGATTGATAAAAAAACACATGAGTCAGGTCACTCTTGTAATACCATTTTTTAAAATCAATATTTTTATTATAAATATTTGTTTTGCAATACAGTTTGCCTTTTCCTGCAAGAATTTTATTTAACAATCTGAATTCTGTTGCCGGACGGTGAAAATGCTCAATAACTTCGCAACAAACAATATAATCATATTTTTTTTCCAACAATTCGGGATAATTACTAAAAAAGGGGTCGTACTGTTCTATTTTATATCCTTTATCACTAAGCATTTTGGATATCACTGGTCCTGTTCCCGCCCCAAAATCCAGCCCTATATCCGAAGAAGTATAATCGTTCAAAACTTCATTAACAATTGGTTTTACAAAATTTTGATATCTTATATCGTTTACATCATTATTATGCTCTTTATATCTGGAAATCTCAAAATTTTTATCCGGTAAAAATTGTTTCCCCATAAAAACCCCTTTACAATTATTACAAATAAAATAATCGGTTTTATCCGTATTAAAAAATTCTACGGCATTATTATTACAAAGCGGACATACTTCTGTTTTCATTATTTTGCACAATTAACGCAATACAAACTTTCGGGACGGTATAAAATTCTATTTAAGGGTATTTTTGTTTTGCATTTAATACACTTCCCAAAATCTTCCGTTCCATACATTGATAAAATTCGCTTTAAATTTTGCAGTTTTAATTCTGTTTGCCTTTGAGTTGATTCTATTACGCTTTTATTGATTATTGCATCCATACGCGATAATCTGCCAATTGCATTATCAGGAGCAATAGGTTTTGTGAAATCTTTGTACTCTTCAATTAATTTTTCGGTTTTTGAGATTTCTTCCAGTATTTTTTGTTTTATTTCATCAGGTTTCACCATACAAAATTACAAAAAGTTTATGAAGTAATTATTAGTTTTTAAAAAGAAATTAAAAATGTAAAATATTTTTATATTTTTGG
>SLSH01000214.1 GCA_007130555.1 Bacteroidales bacterium | reverse complement strand
GCTTCGGTAAACGCAGTATTGGGAACTCCGTTCAGCATATAATAGTCAACATCATGAAGAGTGATTACTTGTTCAACATTATGTCCCAGTTCGTGCATTGCAATATTGTATCCTTTATAGTCCATGCCATTTTCTCCTATTCTTGTTCTCAGATGAACCACATCGTCTTTCATTAAAGCCCTCCATGCATGTCCTGCACCTCTTGAACCTTCAACAACAATTTTTGAACCAATAAAGTCTGCTGAATTATTATCCCATCCCAAATCTCTTAAAATTCGGGGAATATCATTATTAAAAGCATCTGCATCGGGATATTTTCTTCTTGTTATTTTATCAAGTTCATCTTCGTTAATTTCGGTTCTGGACTTAAACCCGTCATACCATATATCAAATGGTTGCAGTTCTCTGTTAAGACGCTCTTTAATAAAATTAGCCACTTCGGCAATTTGAGGAGAACTTATAAAATTAACAAACAATTCTTCAACTTCTTCCTGCGTCAGTTCCATTCCCTGATCAAAAGCTCTTTGTATGGCTGTCGGGTAAACCGAATTGTATTTATCCATTTCGTAACGAACCTTAAACTGATTAAGCATCTTTTGGTATCTTCTTGTATCCTCGGGAGTGAATTCTAATTTTTCGCCGTTTTCGTTATAAATGATATTTTTAACAGGATTCCAAAAGTATTTATCTGAATTAATTACTTCCATTGGAATTTCCTGACTGATAATTTTTTTCATTACCTCGTAAATCATCATCTTTTTCTTCAAACCTTCTTCTCCCTGATTATAATTTGATTTAAGTTCGTCTCTTAGCCCCCAGTGTGTAATAAGAGCCATGTCCTCAGGGAATAAAGTATTCATGTCTTCGTCCACGAGTTTTCCCATATAAATATTGTAATTATCAATATAAGAGCTGGCTTCTGCTCTTTCTGCCGCAGATTTTTGCAATAACTCTGACGGTACTCTTGAAATAAAAATATCTCCCATTCTGGCATAAGCCCAATCTCTGCGTGTCCATTCGGTTGCATATTTTGCTTTTTCGGCTAATGAATATGCGGGGAAATTCAAGGCGGTATAAAAAGCGATTTTATTTTTATAAAGGTCTTCGGTTAAATGTGATGAAGCCGAATATCCGCCAAACATGTGATCTATCGGGTGGATTTCTCCAAACTCCGTAAGATGAAGCGGTTTCATAAGTCTTACAGTTATATAATTAAAAGAGCCGAATAAAATTTCTAAATTTCTTTCAAGTTTTTGGAATGCCGTAAATAATTCTTCTTTACCTGAAATAAAATTATCAATACAAAACTGTTTGAATTCTTCGGAACTGCCGTCATCTTTTTGCCATAATCCCGCTATTTGAGTAACGCCTTTTTCAATTCGTTGAAATTCTTTTTCTCCATGAATTTCTTTTAATTCCGAGATTGTTTTTTTAACAATCTCTTTACTGATAAATACTTCGGTTTTGTCTTGTCTGTCAATTAATGATCTTCCGCAAGAATCTGCAATAATTGTAATGATAATTAAACTCATAATGATTTTAGTAGTTTTCATAGAATTATAAATTTTGGTTTATAAATTTTTTTATTCTCTTTGAGAGATAATGCAAAAATATAAAATAGTTTACAGTTTTTTAGTTTTTATTGAAAAAATATTATACCGATTGTAAATATGTAATAGCCCAAACTATTTTAAAATTACAATTGGTATTAGTTGTGTTTTAAAGCGATTAGTTTTTTTATCGGTGTTTTTTACCGGTGGCTTCGACTCCGCTCAGCCACCTTGCATGCGTGAATGTAAGGTGGCTGAGGAGCAACGACCGAAGGGAGTTGCGTCCCGAAGCCCCGACTTTAGAAGACAATTAAAATAATGTAATAAGGCATTAAAAACCTTTCATAAGTCTTAACATTAAATAATAAACATGATTATTACTGTGATATATTGAAAAACTTGTTTTTTTCAAAAAAGATATTGGAAAACACAAAAAGAAATTGCATTATTAATTTAATTTTACCTAATTTAGCGTTTTTAAAATTTTAAAAACTGAAAAATATATTTAATATGACAAAGACAAAAAAGTTTATTACATGTGACGGAAATCATGCTGCTGCTCACGTAGCATATATGTTTAGTGATTTAGCATGTATTTATCCGATTACGCCATCTTCGAATATGGCAGAAAATGTTGACGAATGGGCTGCTTATGGCAGGAAAAATATATTCGGACAAACGGTAAGAGTAGAAGAAATGCAATCTGAGGCGGGTGCAGCAGGTGCTGTTCACGGAGCTTTACAGGCAGGTGCACTTTGTTCAACTTTTACTGCATCGCAGGGTTTATTGTTGATGATACCTAATATGTATAAAATCTCGGGAGAATTACTGCCCGGAGTATTTCATGTTAGTGCAAGAAGTATTGCTGCACAGGCATTGTCAATTTTTGGAGACCATAGTGATGTTATGAGTACTAGAAGTTGTGGTTTTGGATTACTTGCAACAGGTTCTGTTCAGGAAATTATGGATATAGCTCCGATAGCACATCTTGTGGCAATTAAGAGCAGAATTCCTTTTCTTCATTTCTTTGACGGATTCAGAACGTCGCATGAAGTACAAAAGGTTGAGTATTTTGATAATGATGAAATGGCAGAAATGCTTGATTGGGAAGCTCTCAAAAAATTCAGAAACAATGCTTTAAATCCTGAAAACCCTGTTACAAGAGGTACTGCCCAAAATCCTGATATTTATTTTCAGTCAAGAGAAGCTGCAAATAAATTTTATGAAGGTATTCCTGATATGGTAGAAGAATACATGAAAGAAATTACCAGAAAAACAGGCAGAACATATCATC
>SLSH01000049.1 GCA_007130555.1 Bacteroidales bacterium | reverse complement strand
GAAGTTGGAAAAATCGGTAGTAATATGGTAAAAGAAATGATTAAAATGGCTGAAGATAATATGGTGAACAACAACAGTTCTGACAGATAGATAATTATAGATCGGGGTGAGACTTTTTTCCCTCACCCCCCCTATAACCACCAAAAAATTCTAGTATAAGTTTTTGCAAAACAAAGCATAATATTAACACACTACAATGAAGGGGGGTGAAATGAAAATGGGAACTGGTCAAAAAAATAATACTCTTGTTAAGTACGCTACAACCGGACTATCAAATGATGTATTTGTATCTAAATATATGGTGCAACTACCGAAAAAGGAAGTATTAGAACAATTTATTATAAACCAGCTTGAAAAATAAAATTATGAAATTTATTAACCCAAAAATATAACCTCGCAAGATTTTTTAAACCCTTATTGTCCTCGTCATTATCCTCGTCAAAGCAAAGAGGATGATTGTAATGAAATGTCTTGTAGTGATCATACTCGTAATGATGCCATACTTTATGGGTAAGGATAATGATGGAAAGCTGTGCCTTAAGCAGTAGTCCTCCTCCTTATCATCTACCTGAGGGAGATGATAAGGTTAATTGGGACATTAAAAACACAACTACTGCAATTCAATTATTTTAATCCAAGTTCAATTACTCCTATTTCCGGCGGAGCACCTATTCTTGCAGGCATGGCAATATGTCCCACACCTGAATTAATTATAAGTTTTTGAGAATTTTCGTCATAAAGTCCATGCCACTCATCATAAATATATTTTATCGGACTCCATCTGATATTATATCGTTCTGAATAAATTCCCAGCTGAAATGAATGTGTATGTCCTGATAAAGTAAGATTTATTTCGGGATAATTCAGAATATTGCTACGCCAATAAGACGGATCATGCGACAGCATAATTATAAAACTATTTTCGGGAATTCCGTTCAATGCTTTATCAATATCCCCCAGTTCGTCAAAAGGTGGTTTGCCCGAACTCTCAATTCCTGCAATATAAATACTTTCTTCTCCTCTTGTAATTACAATATTCTCATTTAAAAGCAATTTGGCTCCCATACTTTCATAAAAGCGTTTTAAGTCGGTAAAATTATTTTCAAACTCTTCCTCACTATTCCACGACACATAAGTTCCGTAATCGTGATTTCCGGTAATAGCAATAAATCCGTCTGTTGCAGATATTTCCTTTAAAATATCATAAAATTCCCATGCTTCATTTGTCGTATTATTAACCAAATCTCCCGTAAAAACTATTAAATCTGCTTCGAGAGAATTAACAATCTCTACGACTTCTGCAATTTTTGACTTATGTAGTTTAAAACTTCCGAGATGTAAATCCGACAAATGCACAATACGGTAATTATCAAAACTTTCGGGAAGTTCGCTGAATTCAATCCGGTATTCTTCAACTTTATAATTAAATCTGCCGTAAAAAACCCCGATAAGAACGGTTATTTCAACTATTACTCCGATTATTAATGAAAAAACCAAGATATATCTTTTCAGTTTTTTTGAATTATCCCTGCTGATAAAAATACCTGTAAAATCACTTATCAGAAATAATACGGAAGCAAAAACTTTCGGAATAAATACGATTAAAACTAAAACAACAACCGCAGTAAACGGTGTCCACAGAAGTTCCCTGAATTTATAATTTGCGGTTACGGAAAAAATCAGCATAAATGCCAACAGAAAAATACTTATACTCCAGTAAATAATGCGGAATTTTCTTTTGTTTAATTCCCGGGGAAGTATCGAAATAATTTTCTTATAAACATATATGTCTATAATTGGGAGTATTATTATTAGTAATATTCTGCTTAATAGAATTTTCATCTGTACTATATTTTTATCCGTAAATTTATTAGTTTTGCAAAAAAAATAAAAAAATGGACAGTAATACAATTTTTCTTATAATTTTTGCAATAGTGGTAGTCGGGTTTTTCTTTAATCAGATTCTTGATTATCTTAATGCAAGTTGGTTTAACAAGCCTGTTCCGAAAATTTTACAGGATATTTACGATAACGAAAAATACCGTAAGCAGCAGAATTACAAATTAGAAAACTATAAATTCGGGATTATAACTTCGATTTTCAGTTTTATTCTTATAGTAATAATGTTACTATTTGACGGTTTTGCTTATATAGATTCGCTGGCAACAAGTATTACAAATCATAATATTCTGGTATCCCTTGTATTTTTCGGGATTTTGTTTTTTGTCTTTGATATTATTTCCGAGCCATTTGATATTTACGATACTTTTGTAATCGAACAGAAATACGGTTTTAATAAAACTACGGTAAAAACTTATATTCTGGATAAACTCAAATCATGGTTTTTAACGATTTTAATCGGAGGCGGTTTGTTGTATCTGATAATTTTTATTTATCATCTTGATCCTCAGTGGTTCTGGTTTTATGCATGGTGCGTAATTGTTGCCTTTTCGGTTTTTATGAATATGTTTTATTCGGTTTTGATTGTACCCTTGTTTAACAAGCAAAAACCTCTTGAAGAAGGCGAACTGCGTGATGCAATAATGGATTTCGGCAAAAAAGCGGGATTTAATATATCCAAAATTTTTGTGATTGACGGTTCCAAGCGTTCTACAAAAGCAAATGCATATTTCAGCGGACTTGGACCAAAGAAACGCATTGTATTGTTCGATACTCTTATTAAAGAAATGACAAGCGAAGAAATTGTAGCTGTTTTAGCTCACGAAATCGGGCATTACAAACATAAACATATTTATAAATCTCTTGCCGCATCAATTATAGAAACAGGATTTACACTATTTGTTTTCGGACTGTTTGTCGGTAGCGATGCATTATCACAGGCATTGGGAGTAGAATCGGCATCATTTCATATTGCACTTATCGCTTTCGGGATAATTTACAGTCCTCTTTCTTCAATTATCGGAATAGTTTCAAATATTATCAGCAGAAAAAATGAGTATCAGGCAGATAATTTTGCTGCAAAATACAATTACGGCGAAAGTCTTATCTCTGCACTTAAAAAATTAAGTTCGCACAATATGAGCAATTTAACTCCTCATCCGTTGGTTGTAAAGCTTACATACTCGCATCCACCGGTTTTTGAGAGGGTTAATACGTTGAGGAAAAAGGATGAGTTGTGAGTGGATACTAAAAAACTTTTATAATTATGTGCAAAATTATTTTTTGAGATTTATTTTGAGAGGTGTCGCTGAGGGATGAAAAGAAATAGTATTATTCTTCTCTCCATCATGTATGGTTTGAGAAAATTATAAATATTTTTGAGAGTCAGACAGGCTTTTATTTATTAAGCCCCGAATTATAAAATAAAATATTTAACAAAATTTTAACTTTTATTTTTTAATTAGGAATTAAATATATTCATTTTTGTATAATATGATAAAAGTGTTAAGGATTGGACTAGATGATTAATAATAAATACCAAAAAATAAATAAAAAAGACTTAAAGCTAGGGTTAGATATTGGTTCTATTTCCGTTAATACGGTTATTCTAGACGATAACAATCAGATAATTGAAAATCACTACGATTATTGTTACGGACAACCTTTTAAAGTACTTAAGTACAGGGTTGAAAAGCTTATTGAGAAATACGGTAATTCTATAGGTTTAACTGCTATAACAGGTACAGGTGGTAAAAAGGCAAGTGAGCTTATTGGCGGTATATTTGTTAATGAAGTAGTTGCTGAGTCTAACGCTGTTTCTTATCTGTTCCCGAAAGTTCGTAGCGTTATTTCGATGGGCGGAGAAGATTCTAAACTTTTTACCATGACAATGGATAAAGAGTCCGGAGTATCTCTGTTAGCTGATTTTACAATGAATAGTATATGCGCTGCCGGAACAGGTTCATTTCTTGACCAGCAAGCAAAAAGAATCGGCGTTTCAATAGAAAAAGAATTTGGTGAGTTAGCTCTTAAATCCGAAGAACCACCGCGAATTGCCGGGCGGTGCAGCGTATTTGCAAAAAGCGATATGATACATTACCAGCAAATTGCAACACCCGTTCACGATATTGTTGCAGGGCTTTGTTTTGCCGTTACAAGAAATTTTAAAAGTAATATTGCCAAAGGAAAAGAACTTAATAAACCTATCCTTTTCCAGGGGGGAGTTGCTGCTAATGTTGGTGTGGTCAGAGCTTTCAAGGAAATATTAAATGTTTCAGACGAAGATTTTATTATTCCGGAATATTATGCATCAATGGGGGCAATTGGAGCGATCCTTTATGTACAAAAACAAAAAGAGAAACCAAAAAAATTTAAAGGTGCAGAAGAACTCAATGCCTACCTGACTGACATGAAAGCAAACCGGGAGAGTTGGAGTAAATTAAAAGACCCGGGAGCAAAGTACTTTAAAGAGGTTGTTCCTATTAAAAAAAGTGAAGAGAAAGTTCCTGTTTATCTTGGAATTGATGTTGGTTCTCTTAGTACTAATATAGTACTGATTGATGAACAGAATAATGTTGTTGCAAGACGATATCTTCCTACTGCAAGTCGCCCTTTAAATGCAATATGTAAAGGTTTAGACGAAATATATGACGAGTTGGGTAATAAAGTAGAGGTAAAGGCAGCAGGAACTACAGGTTCAGGACGATACCTTACCGGAGATTTTATCGGTGCCGATGTTATCAGAAATGAAATAACAGCTCAGGCAACCGCTGCCGTTGAATTTGACCCTACGGTTGATACAATATTTGAAATTGGAGGACAAGACTCTAAATATATCAGTCTGGATAATGGTGTTGTGGTTGATTTTGAAATGAATAAAGTTTGTGCAGCCGGAACAGGCTCATTCCTTGAAGAACAAGCAGAAAAGCTCGGAATAAATATAAAAAATGAATTCGGAGAATTGGCGTTAAAATCTGATAATCCCGCTCCGTTAGGTGATAGATGTACGGTTTTTATGGAATCTGATCTTAATGCTCACCAGCAAAAAGGCGAAAAAACAGAAGACCTGGTTAGTGGTTTGGCTTATTCGATAGTTTATAACTACTTACATAATGTTGTAGGCGACAAACGCATAGGAAATAAAATTTTTTTTCAAGGTGGAGTTACAAACAATAAAGGTGTAGTTGCTGCTTTCGAGCAAGTAACAGGTAAAAACATTATAATTCCCCCGCATTTTGATGTAACCGGTGCTATCGGAATGGCTTTAATTGCAAAAGACAGTGTTAGCTATGGAGAAAAAACTCGTTTTAAAGGATTTGAAGTTAGAAACTTAACATATTCGCTGGATAAATTTACTTGCAATGCTTGCTCAAATAGTTGCGAAATCCGTAGTGTGAAAATTGAAGGAAATGAGAAAAAATTATTCTACGGAGGAAGGTGTGAAAAGTTCGAAACTGATGAACGCAAAAATAAAGGACATGATATTCCTGATCTTTGGAATGAGCGTACAGAACTGCTTATGAAAGATTTCGATGAGAATAAGAATAAAGAGAGTATAAGCATTGGTATCCCACGAAGTCTTATGATTTATTACCAGCAATTTCCCTTTTGGAATGAATTCTTTAACTGTTTAGGATTTAAGGTGGTATTATCGCGTAAAACCGATCCGAAATTAGTTGCCGATTCTCTAGAAATGCTTACTGCCGAAATATGTTTTCCTGTAGAAACAATTTATGGACATGTTAAAGATCTTGAAGAACAAGAAGTTGATTATATATTTATCCCCTTTATTGTAAATGCAACGGCAGGAAATAATAATCCAACACCTAATTGTAATTGTCCGTGGATTCAGAGTTATCCGTTTATGTTGCGTGCAGCATTTAGAGATAAATCAATAAGCGACAAGTTATTAATTCCAACCCTGCATTTCAGGTATCCTCAAAGGGCATTAAATAAGGAGTTAACGACTTTCTTTCAAAAAAAGTTCAAAATCGGAAAAAGAACCATTAAAGAGGCAATCAGTAGAGCTTTTGAAAAACAGAATGAGTTTGAATCAACGCTTAAACTAAGATCTAAGGATATAATTAACAATCTTCCTGAAGATAAAGAGTGCATTGTATTACTTTCGAGACCTTATACAACATCCGATCCGGAAATAAATCTGAGAATTATCGAGAAATTAAAGAATTTGAATGTGTTTCCAATTCCTGTTGATTATTTGCCGGTTCATGAGGAGAGCATATTTGAGGATTATGATAGTTTATATTGGCCCAATGCACAAAAAATTTTGGCTGCATCTAAGATTGTTGCGCGAAATCCAAAATTGCACGCTATTCATTTAAGTTATTTCAGATGTGGTCCCGACTCATTCTTATCACACTATATTCGTGAAGAGATGAAAGGTAAACCTTATGCAAACATTGAGGTAGATGAACATTCTGCTGATGCCGGTATGATAACTAGAATAGAAGCATTTTTGGATAGTCTGAAAGGTAATAAACAGGTTGAACGGGATAAGGAAGAACAGTATAGACCCGGCAAAATGTCATCAACTCCAATTAAGGGCAGAACACTTTATGTTCCTTATATGAATGATGCTTCTTACGTTATGGCAGCTGCTCTCAGAAGCTGTGGAGTTGAATCATACTCACTCCCAATGCAGGATCACAGGGATCTTGAATTAGGAAGAAAATATACATCCTCTAAAGAATGTTTTCCGATGATATGTACAACAGGAAGTTTTTTGAGAAAACTGCGGGAACCTGATACAGACCCTTCCAAAGCCAGCTTTTTTATGCCTGACCATAATGGTCCCTGCCGTTTTGGACAATATAATAAATTTCAGCGTATTATTTTTAATCGTTTAGGTTACACAGAAGCTGAGATTATATCTCCTTCTAATGACGGCTCTTATAACGATATTACAGGAGGTTCTGCCTCAAAGTTTCGTACTCTCGTTTGGAAAGGCTTAGTGATTCATGATTTGTTCAGAAAATTACTGCAGGAACGAAGACCTTACGAACTGACCGAGGGCTCTGTAAACAAGGTTTATAAACAGGCTCAATTCAATCTTTTAAAATGTATTGAAAGTGGCGGAAAAAACTTAAAATCTGTAGTAAAAGAATCTGCAGAATTGTTCGATGCCATACCCTTGTCTAATAGTGTTCGTAAACCCGTTGTAAGTATTGTTGGTGAGATTTTTATGCGAGATAATGCTTTCTGTAATGGATATTTGATAGATACCCTCGAAAAACTTGGTGCCGAAACTTTGATTACTCCGTTTTCCGAATGGCTGACATACTCAACTTATCGTTATATCAGAGATAGCAAGTGGAAAGGAGACAATAAGGGAATTATTAAAGCAAATATTCAGCAAGTATTACAAAATTATTCCGGCAAGCAGTTGGAGAAAATTGTTTATCATTTTATTGATCATGACAAAGAAGTTGGTATTAACGAAATATTGAATTCCTGCGAACCATATGTTCATAAAGACTACGACGGAGATCCTGCGCTTGCACTGGGAACTGCCAGTATTTTTGCCAACAGGGAAATATCCGGTGTTGTAAATGTACTTCCTTTTACATGTATGCCGGGAACTTTAATATGTGCTGTATCGGGCTCATTCAAAAAAGACCACAAAAATATTCCATGGGTGGATTATGCCTATGACGGGCAGGACGATCCTTCTAATTCAACACGCTTACAGGCATTCATGTATCAGGTTTACGAATATATGAAAATGCATAATTATCAGAATTCTGAAAAATGGGCATTACATTCAAAAAAGTAAAAGATTATTATAATATCTTAATCCAAATGTTCTTCTACAATTTCTACCAGTTCGGGTAAATCTATACCAAGTTCTGCAAGTCTTTCTTTAGTAGGAATTCCTTTTTCGTTCCAGCCACGTCTTTTGTATGCAGCCTGCTGAACTTTTGCATATTGTTCGTATCTGTAATTTCTCAGGATTTCCATTTTTTCTTCTACGGACTTGTTTTTAATATCATGTCCAAGCTCTTCAAGTTGTTTATCGTATCTTTCTTGCCTTGATTCGTATTCTTCAATAGTTACCGGTCCCATTGCTCTGTATGGCGGGATATCTTCGTCAAAACTATTTTTTCCTAACATAAGTCCCATAATTTTCTGAAGATTATGTACTCTTGCTGATTCATCCAGCATTCTTTCTTCATCAAGCGGTCTTCCTGTCATACCTTCAACAAATTTCCAGTAATTTTCGACATGTTCGGGTATTTTAGCTGCTACTTGCGGCGGATGTTTTATCGCGTTATCTGCAGGAACAACATCATTCCATACGATTTTACAAAGTCCGTATAATCCGAACCATGTTCTGAAAAGCGGGAAATAATAAAGAGCTTCGGCTTTGTCTTCAAAAGAAGGTATTTGATTATTTACCATATCAATAAAAATAAGCCATGCTTCATCGTGTTGCGGTCCTTTTAATGCAAGAGTATATCCTGCTTGTTGTGCAAGCGATTCTTTAGATACATATTCGGAAAATTCCAGTCCTTTTGCTTCCATTCCAATATCTTGCAAAAATTGTGCTTTTTCGGGTTTAAGTTTCGACCATTTTTCTTTAAGGTATCTTACCCCTTGACCTACATCAACTCCAAATCCATTTCCGCGAGCCATCTGATGAAGAACTTCAAGAGTATCGTTTGTTGCACCGAAATTAAGTTTAAGACCTCCTGTATCTTCTTTTGTAATTATTCCATTTTCGTAGCATTCCATTACAAATGCCATACAAGTTGCAAAAGAAATTGTATCAATACCGTAAGTATCGCAATAGAAGTTATATTCCACACAAAAATCCATGTCGAAACAGCCCATATTTGAGCTTCCTGCTGCAGTTTCATATTCAGGTCCGTCAACAATTACTTTATGACCTTTGTATGGTCCTGTTTTAAGTTCAAAATCTTCAACGGCTTTTGCACATGACATTGAACACCCGTGCCAGCACTGGTCGGGATGCCCCTGAGTGAAGTATGATTTTTTCATCATATTTGAATCTATCCGCCATGTTTCTGGATCTTGCCCGAATTTAAAGTTCCTAACAGGCAGTAAGTCGTATTGATCCATCACTTCCACAATATTGGCAGTTCCGACTTCCCTCATTCTACACTGATACGGGTCTAATGTTGCCATTTCGGCATTTACCCTCATTCCGTGTTTCTGAATTAATTTCTGGTCAACAGGATGATTACGGTTATCATTAACTTCTATTGCTCCTGTGGGGCAAACATAAGCACAACTTGTACATCCTATGCAAAGAGGGTCAACATTTTCAAATGGCATGGCAATATGCCTTTTTATTCCCCTGCCGGCGAAATCAATGATGTTTTCTTGTATAAATTCATTGCAGGCACGTGTACAATGACCGCAAAGAATACATGCTTTTTCGCTTGTTTCGCTTAATTCCGATTTGTATTTTTGATTATCGTTTGTACCGCACATTTTTGCAATTTTCTGAATTACAGGAACATTAGGCCATCTTCCGAGATACATTTCCGCAAGATTTTTCCTGTGTTTTTTTATTACATCGGATTGTGTTTCAACCTTAATTTCATTCCTTACAGGGAAATTACAGCTTGTTACAAGTCTTTTTTTACCTCTTTCTTCGATTTCAACTATACAAAGTCTGCAAGTTCCGTTTGGAGTAAGGTCTTTGTGATGACAAAGAGTCGGTATATTAATATTATTTTCAATTAATCCCGAAAGAAGATAAGAGTCTTTTATAACCGAAATTTCCTCATTATCTACAATAATATTGATTTTTTCTATCTCTTTTTTTACCATTATTTTACCTCCGAATTTTTAGTTTATATTTACTTATTATTTTTTATTCATTTAATTTTTTGCCACAAAGACACTAAGACACAAAGATTCACTAAAATATTAAATTATATAACGTTTTATTCCATCTTTCATCAAACTAACATTAAAGTTAATTAGAAAACCTAATCTTTTACCTGTCAACTTCAAATGGCTTAAAATTTGGGCTTTCCAAATAGGGTTTACTATATCTAATGCTTTAAGTTCACATATTATGCAATCTTCAACCATAACATTAAGCCTAAACCCTTCATTAAATAGAATGTTGTCGTAAACTACAGGTATTTCAACCTGTCTTTGGTATTTCAATCCTCTTTTAGCAAGTTCGTGACAGAAGCATATTTCATATACTCTTTCTAACAACCCTGGTCCTAAATTTTTATGAACACTAAAAGCAGCATCAACTATTAGAGATGCTATTCTTTCTGTTTCTTTGTCTAATGGTTTGTGTTTCATTGTTTATATTTTTTGCCACAAAGACACTAAAGTACAAAGATTTATTTAGTTTTCTTTGTGTTTCTTGGTGTCTTTGAGTCTTTGTGGCATCTTTATATACATTTTTATATTATCTCAATTGCATCAAATTTACAGGTTTCCTGACATATTCCGCATTTAATACATTTGGAAATATCTATTTTATGGAGTTTTTTAGTCTCTCCCTCTATACAGTTTGCAGGACAAGGTTTAACGCATGCTTTACATCCCGTACAATTTTTATTTATATGGTATTTTATTAAAGTTTTACAAATACCTGCACGGCATTTTTTATCTTCAATATGCTCTTTGTATTCTTTTTTAAAATATTTAATTGTTGTTAATACCGGATTAGGAGCACTGCCACCCAGCTGGCACAATGAGGTTTCGATTATAGTTTCGGATAATCTTTTCAGTTCTTCCACATCATTTGCTTTACCTTCTCCGTTGCAAATTCTGTCTAAAATAATTTTCATTGCAAATAAACCTTCTCTGCATGGAGTACATTTTCCGCAACTTTCATCAACAAGGAAATTAATAAAATACCGGGCAACATCAACCATACAAGTTTTGTCGTCCATAACTATCATTCCTCCTGAGCCCATCATTGAACCGACATGAGTAAGTGTGTCAAAATCAACGGGCATATCAAGCATTTTATCAGGGATACATCCTCCCGAAGGTCCTCCTGTTTGTACTGCTTTAAATTTTCTTCCATTTGGCACGTCACCTCCTATATCTTCTATTATTTCACGCAATGTAATGCCCATAGGGACTTCGACAAGACCTGTGTTTGTTATATCTCCCACTAATGAAAAAACTTTTGTACCGCTTGAGCCTCCCCATGGATTATCTTTAACGTCTCCTGAACCAATAGAAGCAAACCATTCTGCACCTTTCAGAATAATTTCTGGTATATTTGCATAAGTTTCTACATTATTCAAAACAGTAGGTTTAT
>SLSH01000147.1 GCA_007130555.1 Bacteroidales bacterium | reverse complement strand
GCCTACAGCGACGATGCTGAATGAGCCAGTCGCTGTTACGGGCAATCTTTTTACGGTGCGGGCAGAAACAGAGTGTCTGGAAAAATATTTGTTGGGTGCAATTAATTCAAGACTCGTCGAGTGGTACTGGCGAATCATGTTTACGGATTTCAAGACATCATTTCCGCAGGTGACGATTTTTAGTTTGTCTCAAATCCCCATCCACCCGATCAATTTCGATGATCCTGCCGATGTCGCGCTCCATGACAAGATGGTGCTGTTGGTGGATCGGATGCTGGAGTTGAATCGGAGGAAGGCGGACGAGCGGAATCCGGAAACGTTGCGGCGGCTGGAAGCCGATCTCGCCGTCACCGACCGCCAGATAGACCGTCTCGTCTATGAACTCTACAGCCTGACCCCCGCCGAAATCGCCACCGTGGAGGGCGGATGATGGGGGGGGAGTGTGCTTGACAGCAAGCGGGCCATGGAAACGAGCATAGATAAGCCCCGAAAAAGCGCGTTATTCAGGGTTGACGAGCCTGTCGTTATTTCGCATGGTTTCTTTCGATGCTCGGCTCGGTCATTGCCGAGTTGCGGTGGCAACAGAATCCGGGCCGTTATGCGATGGGAGCGCCCATGCCATATTCGAGCGAAAGCTTCAGCGCAGGATATGCCGTTGCGAATCGTCGGCTGTCCGCGCGAATGGCGCATAGCGGAGCGCGAGGCGAATTCCGTCGCCGGTCTGTTTCACAAGCGGTCGAAGGGGCTCCTAGGCGACAATGGCGGCTCGGTATCGTTCCTTTGTATCGGCCGTCATATCCGCTTCGCCGTTCAAAACCGCGCTCCAATCCGTGAAGGAAACCGGGGTATTGCTAATGGAATTCACGCTTTTACCTCTATTTTCGAGTTGACCTTTTCGCAATTAAGCATAACAGCGCGTTATACGCAAGTGAAAACAGCAACTCGATGCGAAAACGATGGACGCGTCGGTAAGGGGAGGCGATGGGTTGCGATGTGTAATATATTGTAAATAAGGAGGAAACATAGAAAACAAAGTTGAGGTGATCGAAAAACAAGACATAAACACAGGCGTTTATAGGCGTAGCGAAAACATCAACTCAGTTGCTGTTTTCGCGGAGCAGTTAGCGTTAACCAATCTGTTCGAAATTCAGAGAAAATGATTGAACGCCAACCCCGAAGGGGTTATGCAAAAGAGCCGGGGGCAACGCCCCCGGATTGCGGGTTCCTTCCTCTCCCTCCCCGCGCCCGGCCCGCCGCTGCGCGGCGGGCCGGGCGCGGGGAGGGAGAGGAATGAACCCGCAAACCGGGGGCGTTGCCCCCGGCTCTGTTGCATAACCCCTTCGGGGTTGGCGTTCAATCATATTCTCTGAATTTCGAACGTCCGGAGTCAGGCGTTTTATGTGGAGCGCAGCGGAACATGAAATCGCCTGAACTTCGTTGTTGGAAACCCTCTTATATGATGAAGCCCATCAGCACGCCTAAAACGATGGCTCCGATGCCGAACTGTATTCTCTGGTCACGCGTGAGGGGGCACTCCGGCTTGGCGAAGCTGCTCATGATCAGGGTGACGAATCCGAACAGCATGACCAAGCCACCGACTTGACCAAAGACTGCGGATGAGCCTGCTGCCCCGAAACACATCAGGCAGGCAACCGCGAACACTGAGATGCCGGCAACGAGATCATCCCGCCGGGCTCGAACCATACCTCTGCCCCAGAAGAAGAACGCGGCACCGACAAGGGCGAGAAAGGCGATTGATGCTCCGAGTCCGTAATTCATATCACTTTCCAACGTTCCGCTTCACGGTCAAAAGTGAGCCGCTGCGCGGCTCACTTTTGTACCTGTGCAAGCGGTTGTTGGCTGCCCTCGTTTGCTGACGCCATCCGGGAGATCACCTCCCTGAGTGAGTCGTAATTCTGCATGGTATCGCTACGCACGTCTATCCTCCCGGCCTTCAAAATGATGCGTAGAGTCTCATTCCCTTTGCCTGATGGGTATATCTTCGATTTCAGAACATCAGCAAAGGGAATGGTCAATTCCGGCGTAGGTGGCTGTGGCCAGAATGAGTTGATGACGACAAACTCCTTGAAGGTGATGGACTGCTGGTCGGTACAAACACTGATCGAGCGTCGCATTTCCCGTTTGCGCATCCACAGGACAAGCGCAACGCCAAGGATGATCAGAATCCCGATACAAAGCGGCATCATATGGCGTTGCGTCACGCTCAACCCGGCGAGCACAATAAACGCAACACCAGCCAGG
Organism: Bacteroidales bacterium; assembly: GCA_007130555.1. Lineage (GTDB taxonomy): Bacteria > Bacteroidota > Bacteroidia > Bacteroidales > ML635J-15 > SLSH01. The sequence goes on along the minus strand of SLSH01000147.1, from coordinate 598 downwards.
CCTGCTTGGAGCAATAGTCCAGCTTTGGGCGTCTGAACTGCTTCAAATCTTATCATGTTATCTTCCATCATTCTACAGCCAACGTCACGCCTCACCGGACGCTGGAAGACGCGCTACGCGCGGCTTCCAGCGGTACGTGTGCAGGCGTCTTGTTCGCTCAGATATTCAGTGTGTTGCGCACTGAACTGAGAGACTCGACAGGAGCGTTCGCTTCTCTTGACTTGGCAGCGCGAAGATCCTTCAGATCCTCGTATTGATCAAGTTCCTCCTGCACATTCTGAAATTCTTCGTAAGGCAAGACGGCGAATGCCTTCTTGCCATCCTTCTCTAGTATATTGGGGTGTAGTGTCAGCATCTCTATTCCTCCTGATCTAGCGGTAGGCTTCGCGCCGATGGACAATTCGATAGACCACGACTCTGTTCTCGTTTTCGATCTCAAACAACACGCGATATTGCCCCACGCGAAGCCGATACTCCGGCGTGAAATTGGTTAACCGCTTGACGTCACCGAAAAGGTCGTCCGCAAGCCTTTCAAGAGCATCGGCGATTCGAGACGCATCTTGTTTCTGAATGCGGCGCAAATCCTTGGTTGCCCTCG
>SLSH01000253.1 GCA_007130555.1 Bacteroidales bacterium | reverse complement strand
GAGAAAATTTGATTTTGTTGACATTTTTTTGGAGATTGTTTTGTGTCCATACACTTTAATTGTATTTAAACCCCGTAAAGATAATACTTTCCGGATTTTTTATCCTGAAATTTGTCTATTAGCCACTTTATCTTCGGGTAATTAACCCGATTGCTGAAAAATCAAAATCACATTATAATGTGATTTTGAAGTTGTTTTGAGCTTTCAACTTTTAAATTTCAGCACATATCACAATATATTGTGATTGCTATAATTCATATTTTATCGGTTATTTTTGGATTTTTTTGACCTTATTTTTGGGGATTAGTACATTTTCAATAATTCATCTAAAGAAATTTTAAGTCCAATTTTCTGATATTCTTTTTCTTTTTTGTAGTAAAGATTGGTCAAAAGTTCTTGCTTTACACGGGTTGACCCATAATGTGTAGCACGGTGGCAATTCGGACAAAGAGAAACCAAATTCTCAACACAGTCAATATTGATATTTTGTTTTTCAAAAACATCTTTTGCTTTATTCATCGGGATTAAATGATGCGCCTCCATAAAATTTTGTTTTGTTTTCTTGGATTCAAATGTTGTATGGGAATCATTTACATTACACTTGTAATTTGAAAGTTTGATTGCGATTTTTCCGAAAATTGGGTTTTTCAAAATCTTAACTCCTTTAATGTTTTCTGCAAATCTTGGTTCAGTTTTGTATGCGTCTTTTGCTATTTCAATATTGATGTTTTCTTCTTTTACATCATCTACCTTCCCAACATATTCAGCATCATAAGTTTCGTTATCATCCGAAATTTCAAGTATGTTTTTAAGAGGGGTAATATCAGTTTTAATTGCTTTATTACTGATTGGTTTGTCAATAAGGTTTACATTGAAATTTTGACAATTATATAAAAAATAAGCGTAAGCGTTGGGGTCTTCAAGAATTAATTCCAAGTCTTGTAAATTAAGTTTTAAAATAAGATTCTTGTAAAAATAATCATCAAAATAGGGATTTATTTTTATTTTATTTTCACTAAAAACCAATAAGTTAGAATTTTTCTCAAACAATGGTATTATTCTGCTTCGATCTTTGAATTCTTGTACAAAAGATGAAATTTTGGGATTTTTCGATAATAAAAATGCAGTTTCTTCAAATTCAGGAAAGCGTTTACATGTCATTATGTAAGTGTAAAATTGGTCTATTGATATTTCTGAAACATTGTAGTTTAAAGCCAAATACTTTAGTGTTAAATAAGAGAATAGTAATGGTAATAGAACTTGATCATATTTGTCTGAAGTAGAGTCAATTATGGGTTTAATTCTTACTTTCAAAAGTTGTTCACTTTTCAGTTTATTGTAATTATTATCTCCAATTTCGCATTGATTCAACAAATCGAACACCGCAGTTGGTCGCTCATTTGCATAATGAGAACCGCGACTATAAAATGGTGTTTTAGTTATCAGTCCGAAAAGTTGAGAAATAATCCAAACTCTATGTCTGTCGGTCGAAATTCCATAATTGGCATAATTTGAAGAAAAATAATTTTCCAAATTAACGGATTGCCTGTAAGCATCATTGAATAGGCGAGAAGCACGAAAAGCCTCGTCAAAATCTGTTGATTGTTTTGTGAAAATCCATACAGAATCTTCTTTTAATGAATTAAGTTTTTGCTGTATTGTCATCATTGTAAATTTCCTTTATTACTTCTGCTAAAAAAAATGCTAATTTGGGTGGAACAGCATTGCCGATTTGTTTACAAACAGAACTTTTTGACCCCGTAAAAATAAAGTCATCAGGGAAACTCTGTATTCTTGCAGCTTCGCGTGGGGTTAATGTTCTGTTTTTTGTTGGATGAATGAATTTTCCCCCCGAAGGCGTATCAAATCGAGTTACAATAGTTGATGCGACATCGTCTTTTTTTAATCTACCATATGAGCCACTATGCACAGATTTTATATCTTCATTCAAAGTAGTCCAATTTTCGCCGCTTTTTATTTGTTTCATTCTTTCGATTGCTTTTTCCGAATGATTTGGTTTGTTATGATTGGAAATTATTGGTATGTCTGCGTTTATATGTTTTTGATAATTTGTTTTTGCTTTTGGATTTTTTATTTCGCCATTCAAACTTGGTTCAGGCAAATTTGAGATTGCTTTCCAAACTGTTACAGGTTTCAAAAAATCAGAATTTGCTATCTGATATTTCCGAAATGTTTTTTCAAAATAGGCGTTGAAATCAATGTTTTTATCTCGAGAACCGAAGATTATCACTCTCTCTCGTTTTTGAGGTATACCAAATTCAACCGCTTTTACAAGTCTGTGAGAAATAAAATAATTTATTCCGTTAAAATTAGTTTTGTCTGAAAAAGCTTTTAGAATTTCATTGAAAATTTTGCCGTTTTTCATTGTCAGAATACCTTTTACATTTTCAAAAACGAAAAAATCAGGCTTAACAATTCGTACAACATTCAAATAGTGTTTAAAAAGATAGTTCCGTGGATCATCTTTGAAATTATTTGCTCTAATTCTTTTTCCAGACATTGAAAAACCTTGACAGGGCGGACCTCCAATAATAAGATTTGCTTCGTATTCAGAAAAAAAGTTTTTATTATCAATTTTTCCAATATCTTCTGCAAGCATAAGGGTACTAGCGTGATTTTTAATATATGAATTAGCTATCTGCTTGTCATATTCAACAGCTTTAACAATTTGAAATCCTGCCTGCTGAAAACCCACAGAAAAGCCCCCACAACCTGCAAATAAATCAATTACCTTTTTCATTTGTCGCTCATTCTATATTTTAATTGATAGTTAATTAAGTAATCAACCTCTTTATTTGTCAAATTGTAAATTCTTGCCAATTCCTTATCAATCAAATCAATTTCAACTTTACAGAATTTATGTTTATATGCGTATTTGGTTTGTTTTGTACCAATATATTGTTTTGTGTCTTCCAATTTATTCTCTAGTTTTTCAGCAAGAATTTTGAACTTTTCAAAATTGATATTGTTAAGAATTATCTTGAATGACGATAATTCTTTATTTGTAATGTGCCAACAATCAGAAGTTAAAATCCAAAAAAAGAAAAACAAGTTAGAATTAAGCAAACTTAAAATATAGGGTTGCTTTTTTTCTTCAAAATAAAAACCTTTGTATTCTTTCGAACCAGGATTAAACGAAAATGCTTTAATCCAAAAACAAGCTCGCATATTTAAAAATAAGTTATTTGGCTGATTGCTTTTTGACAAATTTAAAAATGTTTTGTCATTTTTTTTTGCTAATATCTTTTCGAAAATGTTTTTTTCTGTTTCATTTGAAATTTTGGGGATATAAGAAAGTTTATTGTGTTTAGTAAAAATTAATTCTTTATCCGACAATAAATTTTCTCTTTCGTTTTTATACCAGTAATTATAACCTGTAGTGTAGATTTCTGTCTTTATTGTTGTATTTAAGCAAATCAAAATTGTTAATTTCTGGTGTACACCCGTAAAAAGACAATCAGGACGATCTGCATAATTTAGTAAAAGTTGTTTTGGCGTTTTATTAATCAGTAAGTCTCTAATTTTTTTCATTCTAATTGTAGAAACGTAAGATAGGGGTAAAACAAAACCCATAACTCCTTTTTCTTCCAACATGTTACTACTGTTTTCCAAAACATTGGCATAAATGTTTCCGTAGCTTATAAGTGGTTTGGTTTGACTTTTTTTATCTTCAATATAAGGCGGATTTCCAACAATAATATTGTATTTTTCAAACGGAGATTGACTAAAAAGTGAATTGTGACATTTTATGAAATCTTTATTATGAAAATTTCTGTTCAGTATTTCTGCAACTTTATTTAAATTATCATAATTGTCTAATTTTGAAAATATTGTAAAAAAAAGTCTGATTTTTGAAATTTCAACCGAAGTAATATTTATGTCGTTTCCGTGAATGGTCTTTAAAATATTCAAAAAATCATTATCTAATGGATTTTTTAGTAAAGATAGTTTCAATTCTAAAGCAGAAACTAAAAATTCACCTGTTCCACAAGTTGGGTCAAAAACAGAATAATCAAATAGTAACTTACTGATTAATTCTGAATTGTGCAGTTTTTCTAAACATTTCTTAATTGAATAAACCTTTTGTTGAGTATGATTAACTAGATTTAAAAATGAATTTGCAACAATATACTCGGCTACATCCTTAGGAGTGTAAAATCTGCCAGATTCACGCCTTCCATTTTGTTTTTCGTTGATTTTTGATAACAGCAATTGAAAATCATCATCGTCACTATAATTATAAAAAAGAGTTGAGTTTATAATGCTTGCATTAAAAGTGTATTTTTCATAATCCCCATTTAATAGCAAGTGTAATGCCTCTAACACCTTTCTTTGCTGTATGTTTGGCAGATTATTTGAAATCCTATTTTCAATAATTCGCTTTATTTCAGGAGTTAATATATCTAGCTCTTTTGTTTCTTCCATAGTACAAATATACAAATTTTTCAAAATTGGCATTTATGTTTTAAGTTATTTTTCAACAAAGGATTGATAATATTTTTTTACAATATGGTATATAACTCTGTTATATTTTTCACATATAGCTTACAATAAAATCAAAAATTGTTTTTTTTGGGTAAAAGAAAAAAATATTTAATTTACTATTAAACACCGGTTTATATACTACCCCACCTCCAAAACAATCCTTACTGTATAATTCCTTCCCGGCATCGGGTGCCAAAGTACCGACCTGTATGATTCGTTGAAAATATTATAAACAAAGAAACCAAGATTACAGCTTATGCCGTTAATTTTGATTTTTTTACCGAGAGAGATATCATTCATATAATAGGGATAAATGCTTACTAATAATCCGGGTTCGGCGGCTGAGCCGGTAAACCTTTCGCTGTAATAATTCCATTGATATGAAAAATAAAAATCATTGTATTCGGCTCTTATAAACAAGTTTGCAGAATGTAAAGGAATATAAGGCAATTGCTTACCCACAGAATTATCATTTGAATTAATAGGTGCCGATTTATTAACGGAACTTGTATAAGCATAATTTCCTGATGTTGTGATTTTTATATTTGATAACTTATAGTTTAACATTAAGTTAAATTCAATTCCTTTTGCTTCTACAAGCGAAATATTCTCGGGTTGCCAGAATCCCATAACAGTAGGACGCCATAATATCCAATCATGTACTTTACTGTAAAAACCTGAAATACATGATTTTATATTGATGTATTTTGACAAATGATTTAACTCAAAACCGCTTTCAAACTGTAATCCTTTTTCATGTTTTAAATCGGGATTTCCTCCCGGCGAAAAATACAAATCGTTCATATTGGGATATTTGATATTTCTTGCGAGAGAGCTTCTGAAAATAAGATTATTATTAAAATGATATTCTGCAAAAACCGAAGGGATAATACCTGCAAAATCATTGTCATATATTTCTTTGCGGGCAAGCATTCCTAATTTTGTATTTTTTATAATATCCGTATAAGCCGAAATAAACAGAAGTATCTCCTGCCTTGTTGTATCATAGCCTTCGTTACGAACAAGTTCATGCGAATTTATTTTATGAAAATTATATCCTGCACCCACATCAAACTCAAATAATCTTTTGATTTTTCGGTTATAATTTATTTTATTATAAAACGAATTTGCTTTGCTTAATGAATTTACGGTTTTGTACAATCCCACGCCGTTAATATAGTTTTTATGCTCGTAATCGGTAGTTTGAATATTTGTTCCGGAATTCAGGTCTATTTTGTAGTTATTATTGAAATACGAATATTCCGCCGACATAATCAGATTTTCGTCATTCTGGCGTGAAGTTCTGTTGTTAAAATTGCTTTCGTTTGTTGTTAATGCGGGTATTCCTCTGTCTGTTTTCTGATACCATAATTTTAGTCCCGCCAATGATTTTGTCCCCGGTCTGTAATACATTTCCTGTAAGAATCCTTTTTGCTCGTAATCGGCATTATTTTGTTTTTGGATACTTCCGTTAATAATATCATTATTTACAAATTCAAAATTATTATCGGAGCTGAAAAGATATGCCTTACTGACGGACTGGATTTTTTCGTTACCTATGCCAATCTCTGCGGCATTCCCGAAACTTGAATAACTGCCGTAAGATGAGATTATTTTAGCTCTCAAATTTCTGTCCCAGTTATAAGGTCGGGTTTTCAAATCCACCACACCGCCTAATGCTCCAGCTGTTTTTATCAGAGATGCACCCCCGTAATAAAGGGATATTTCATCTGCGATATTTGTCGGTATTAAAGACATATCAACCATTCCTAATAGCGGAGAATTAAGCGGAATATTATTCCACAAAACTTTTGTATGCGAAGCGTTTGTGCCTCTGAATGAAGCTGTTGTCAGACTGCCTTTACCTTTTGATTTGATAAATACGGAACTGTTTTCGGATAATAATGCCGATAAATCTGAATTCAGCTTATTTTCGATAATCAAAGAATCCATCTTCATAATTTTTGCCCCCGATTCGTTAAGACTGCGTGGAGCTAAAATCTTAACCTCCTCTATCAATGTGATGGTATCGGGAATAGCAATATCCTGCGAAAAAATCCCTCCGCATAAAAACGTAAAAACAAATATTTTAAAAATTCTTTTATTCAATTTTTAAAAGTTTTTTGGTTGTATTATAGTCTTTGTCGGCAATACTGATAAAATAAACTCCGGCAGGAAGATTTTCAATATCAATACGATTATTATTTAATTTACCTGACAAAACCTTACTTCCGTTAATATTATAGATTGATATTTCGGAGTTTTCCGCATTATTTATAATTACAAAATCTTTTGCAGGATTTGGATAAACTGAAATTTCGTCCCGGATATTTTGATTTATCGTATTTCCAGAATTAATAACAGCTACTGCGTCAAGGTCAAAACCTCCTGTATGAAAAGGTGTGGGCCACGCAAAATTCACAATATTTCCCTGCGAATCATAACTTGCATAATCGGGATTTATACATCCGATTGCATCAATAATTTTTATATGCGTAATATTGTTTTTATCAACTGTTTCGCCGGGTATATCATCCAAATCGAAAGGCACTCCGTAAAAAACGGGATAGATACCTGCAAAATTTTCGTATAAATTCCATTCAACAGTCTGAAAAGATGATATTTGTGTATGATACTGCATATTTGAAATTGCGGGAAATCTTTCGTAATTTATTCCGTCTGAGCTTACTTCAACAAATGCCAGTTCAACAAAGGCTTTTGCAGTTTGATTTGACGGACTGAACATTGCATTGGAAAAAACTGCAAAATCGGCTCCGGGTCCGTTTGAAACGGGATAAGCAAACCGGGCTATTGCATATCCTGCGTCTCCGAAACTTACTAATTGTCCGTTTGCTTGTCCTGTCGCATTTTCGGGAGTTCCAAACCATGCTTTGTTGGATGTAATGCCACCTTCGGTATAAGTTTTTGTCGTATCCGAAATATTAATATATCCGCGAACAACATCAACATGAGTTGCCCAACCCGAAATAACTAATGAGTCTTTATGTATTGCATTTGTGCCGGCTGGAAATTCCTGTGCATAAATAAGCGTACAGGATATAATCAGTAATAATATTGAAATTAAACTTTTACCGGTTTTTCTCATGTTTAATTTATTTTAAAATAAGTTTATGATTATTTACTCCGTAATCGGAATATAATCTGATAATATAAATTGAATTGGTAATTGCTCCGAAATTATATACAAACTTATCCGAATTTACAAGTGTTTCGGCAATTTTTCTGCCCTGAATATCATAAATTTCAAGATTATTTATAAGCTGATTTCCCGTAATATTTAATAACCCGCTATTGTCAAAATAAACGGATGTTTCAAATATTACACTTTCGGCAATATAATTTACTTCAACATTAACAATTACAGATTTTACTTCGGTATTTCCATGAGAATCACTTACCGTTACCGTATAAGTTGTCGTTGTTTCGGGTGTTGCTACGGGATTCTGGACAGAGTTTTCATTTAATGTTCCGGCATTATTCCATTCGTAAAAATACGGCTGCATTCCTCCTTTTGCAAGAATCAGCAATTCTGCTTCTTCTCCTTGTTCAATAGTAATGTCTTCGCATATTTCAACAATAAACTCGGGTAATGTTGAAGGAGGAGCTGCATTTATTTCATCAATACAAAAATATGCGGGCGTATTAATTCCCCAGTCTCCTACATCACTTGATTCAAGCCAAAAAACCAAACTGTCGCTATCTTCAATCCATGTCATGTTTATATAATGCCAGTCGTCAAATTTATATCCCTCTGTATTTTGGAATCTGTAATCTGCAAGTATTATTTCTTTTTCAATTTCATAATCCAAAACCGAATTATATGCTTTGATAATTAGTTTTAGCAGGTGATTTTCGTTTTGATAATAATCGGAATCTGCCATATATAGCGAAGTGTATGCATTTAATGAGATGTACATTCCCAAAATTATTTCGGGAGCAGTTTCGACATTTATTTTTATGCTTGGTTTTTCAAAAAAATCCGCATAATATGCTACGGCATAATTTTCGGAACCGGAAGCACCTGCACCTGATGCAGAAGAGTACATGTTTGTCCAGTCATAAGTAGTGTTATCGGTTTGGTTTGTGTACGAAAATCCTCCCCATGTGTCCCATTCGGTGTCGTATTCATTAAAAAACTCTAAATACTTCGACACGAAACTGCCGGATTCGTCGCTTCCGTTCCAGCAGGATTCCGGTTCAAGAGGAAGTTCTTCGAAATCTACAATGTTTTGTTGAGCAAAACTTGTAAAAACACTCACGATGATGCAAAAAGCAATTGTTTTAATTTTTTTCATAATTAAATAATTAATAAAATTAATAACTAAAAAAATAACATCTGAGTGTCAATACTTGGCAGGTTTTGGGTAATTTGGGAACATAAAGTAAATCATGTCCGGCTTTTTTCCCGAAAGCCTTCAATTATTGACTGTTAATGGCAGGTCTTCTGACTTACTCTATGTTGTAAAGCCTTCCCATTCCTTTATGCCGGAACAGTGGCGTGGTTTTTACAACAATATAAAAGAGCTTACAGCAGCGGGTACTGTTCAGGACTTTCACCTGATTCCCTCTTCGTTTCAAGTTTTTAATCTTGAAAAACCTTTAACAATGCAAAAATAGAAAAATAATTGTAAATAAAGAAAAAATTGTTAAAGTTTGCCGAAAAAGTTCTATAAAACTACTTTTAGAAATACAATTGATATAAGAAACTTATACAATAATTAAACTGTTCCGACAAACGAATAGCTATATTTTAATAATTATGCAAAGTCGGAACACCGCTTTATGTCGTATCATAGAATTTGCGTTAAGAACCGAGCAAAGCGAACTCGCGAACACAAAAAAAAAATTAAAATTTGTGAGCAAAATTATGGTAATTGTCGTTAAGAAATTCAGACTGTTTGAGCAGAGCGAGTTTCTGAATTTTAGACAATTAGCATAATTTTTAGCAAATTCTATGCGACGACAGTCGTTTTTTAGCTTCCTTTTTTTGTTCATATTATTTATATATTTTATAGGTATTCACGAACTTACTTCGTACAGTTTCGACTAAAAAAAAGGAAGTGCCTGTCCGGCATGAGGACAAAAAAATATTGGGGCACCCAAATTTGCAAAAATTTTATCCTAACGTACTTATTTTTAACAATACTTTTTGAGGACATCTGTATGGTACACAATACAGGAGAAACTATCAAAAAATTCAACACTCCGCGGTAGGAAAATTACACTACTTATGATACCTTAAAAAAAACATTATAATGATAATTCCAATTTTACTATATTTGCACCGCTTATGTCGGAGAAGAAGAAATTATTTTTGGTTTATATCGCAGTATTATCAACAATGATAATATGGGGAACTTCTTTTGTATGGAGTAAAATTGCTCTGGAATATTACAGTTCTTTTACGATAGTTTTTTTCAGACTGGTTATTTCGTCCATAATTCTTATTTTAATTTCGGTTATTTCAAGAAACTTCGTTCGGTTAGAAAAAAAGCATATTCCGATATTTTTATTATTAAGTTTATTTCAGCCTTTTTTATATTTTATCGGCGAAACCACGGGATTAAATTATGTTTCTCCTCCTGTTGCAGCAATACTTATCGCACTAATTCCTCTTTTAACTCCTTTTGCAGCTTTGATTTTTTTAAGTGAAAAAATTTCTATTCTGAATTTTGTGGGGATAATAATTTCTCTTTTGGGTATTATACTGGTAATATTCGAAAAAGACCTTAGCCTTATTATTGCATGGGAAGGCTTAGCTCTAATGTTTCTTGCCGTTTTTGCAGCAATATCGTATGCAATAATAGTTAAAAAACTTCCCGCAAAATATTCCGCTTTTAATATTGTTTTATATCAGAATATTATTGGGATGTTTTATTTTCTACCCATAGTTTTAATCTTTTTTACCGATAATATTATTGAAGTAGGGTTTAATAAAAATGTATTTATTGTAATTCTGCAATTGGGATTTTTTGCAAGTACCATAGCTTTCCTTTTATTTGTTTATGCTTTAAAACGATTATCAATTACGAAAGTAAATGTTTTTACAAATGTAATTCCTGTTTTTACTTTAATTGTTTCATGGATTCTTCTAAAAGACATGATATTATGGCATCAAATAATTGGAGTTTTTATTGTTATCACAGGTGTTACAGTGTCTCAGTTAAGATTTAAGAGGAAAAAAAATAAAAACGTATGAACTTTAATATCAACAATCTTAAAAACATAGCATTAAGCCATAAAGCAAAGTTTGAAAAATTAAGCGTAAAAATCAGAAAACTTAATTCTCAAAAAGCTGATAAATTATTTCATGATTTACACCATAAAGAATTTAAAAAAATTGATTGTCTGAAATGTGCAAATTGTTGTAAAACTCTTGGTCCGAGATTAAAAGATGCGGATATAGAAAAATTATCAAAACATTTAAAAATAAAACCATCGGAATTTTTCAGTAAATATCTGAAAATTGATGATGACAATGACTATGTTTTTCAATCAATGCCCTGTCCTTTTTTAGCCGGAGATAATTTTTGTCTGGTATATAATTCCCGCCCCAAAGCATGTAAAGAATATCCGCATACAAATCAAAAAAATATTTTGGGAATATTAAATGTCTGCCTTAAAAATACCCAGATTTGTCCTATTGTTTTTTTAATTTTCAAGAAATTAGAAACAGAATTGCAGATAAATAAAAAATAGTAACTAATTGATTAATGAGCCCCGATACGCTCCGCTACAGGGTT
>SLSH01000257.1 GCA_007130555.1 Bacteroidales bacterium | reverse complement strand
TTAGAACTTTATTTTGGTTATTTGCTTGTTTTATAATAAACATAGCGAATACACAAGAACTTTATTATTATTATAATAATAACAAAATTTATCTTTTTGAAGATAAAAAAAGTATTGTTATGGTTTTTAATGAAGATGCTTATTTTAAGAATAGAGCAGAGAGGTTTGAAGATGATACAACAATAATTGAAATGGACGTTTCTTGTGGGGATGAAGATTTATATTTCGCCGGATTGACATTTTCTGAAATCCTGAAGTATTACAAATAATTAAAATACAACCCAAATTATGCTAAAAAAAATAAAAATATTTATAATTGCCGGAATTTGTTCTGTTTTCATTATCAATAATACCACAGCACAGGATAAAAAGATTTGTGATAATGTGGGGGTGTATTTAAGTCCTCAAATACAGGCTGCAGGTTTGTGGGCAGACGACTCTGAAATTGTTTTGCGGTATGCGGGAATAATTGCCGGAATCGGAAGCAATGCTGTTTTAAATGATAGGTTTTCGATATTCATTAAAGCTGGGTATGGGAGTGTTAGTTTTATTTATGATTACGAGAACTGGATAACCCCCGATTATTTAACTATTTTTGATAAATATGAATCAGGAAGGTTACAAACATGTTTCATGCTAAGATATAACATTACAAACAATTATGAAAATAAAAATTACGTTTTTTATACATCTGCGGGTTCAATTTTTAATATGCATTTTAATGAAAAGGTTTATAATATTGATCAAATTAGAATCCATACATTAGATAGACCAAGATTATTCAATATTCTAATAGCTTGTGAATTTGGAATTGATTACAATTTATCTAATCACTTACAAATTAACCTAAATTTTTCTTTTGGTTATAAAATTTTTCAAAATAAAATGTTCTGGCATCAATGGATTTCTGATAGTGCTCTCGGGGTGTACGGAAATAATGGTGCTAGCATTGGTTTAATTTATTTGTTTAATAATTCTAAATGATTTTGACATGAAAAATATTTGTATTGTTTTTGCTTTTATTTCGTTTTTTTTAATGTTTAAACCATCCAATATGAAAGGACAAGATGCATATTATTACTTTCAGAACAGCACTATTCATTTATTTCAAGATAGTTCTGTCGTTATAATGTTTTTTAAAGATGATTTTGCACATAAAAATAATGACACAACTTTCAACAAATCAGCGAATATTTCTGATTATATGATACCTGAATATGATGATGAGGATACATTAGTAGCTATTCTTTACACATATTATCCTATTGTTGATTTAGAAATGTTTTTAGACACATTAGAGATATCTTTAAATGAATTAGAAGGGATTTCATTTGGTTATAAAACTCGAAGTGGAAATTGTTTTATTCCAACTATGGAAGTGGCTTTTAGACTTAAACCGGAAATTTTAATTTCTGATATTTTGGTACAAAATTTAATTGATAATTATGAAGCAATATTTGTTGAAAAGAATTATGATGTCTATTACTTTTTAATACCAGATTATAATGTTTTCGAATTTTCAAATGAGTTAGTTGAATCGTCACTTGCACTTTGGGCATCACCTGATTATTATGCAGAGATAATTCTAAACTCTGATCCACTTTACCCATATCAATATTATTTAAATAATATTGGTCAAATTATTGATGGAGTGTATGGTACTGAAGACATTGATATTGATGCACCAGAAGCTTGGGAAATTACAAAAGGTAGTTCAAATATTAAAGTTGCCATTCTTGATGATGGAGTTGAAAGAGATCATGAAGATTTAAAAGATAATCAAGGGAATAGCAAAGTAATTGATGGATGGACGGTAAATTGTTGGGATTTCCTTTTTGATTGTTCTGGTACTCATAAAAGAAAATGTACATTTCATGGAACTGCAGTTACTGGTATAATTGCAGCTTCTCATAATAATATTGGAACAAAAGGAATAGCTCCTGATATAAAAATCGTTCCAATAAACATTAATAAACAAGGCGGGGCAGTAACTAACATGAAACATGTAGCAAGAGGCATTAATAAGGCTTGGGATGATTTTGAAGCAGATATACTAAATCAGTCATGGAGCAAACATGGAGATCCAGATTCTCAAGTTTTAGATGCTATGGAAAAAGCATTAAATTTTGGCAGAAATGGTAAAGGTTGCATCATTGTTTCGTCTTCTGGAAATTTATTTACATCTGGCAATGTACGATTTCCTGCCAGTGCTGATAATGTAATTGCAGTTGGGGCAATTGATTTACAAGGCAATTGGTTTGAATGGAGTGCCGCGGGGGAAAATCTTGATTTTGTAGCTCCTAGTGGATATTTTGAGATTGGTAAGGAAGGCGCTAATGTTAGGACTTTAGATAGAATGGAAAAAAAAGGTGCTTCTTGTATATCAGAAGAAAATAATTATTTAGAATCTGGTGGTGGTACTTCTGCATCTGCAGCTATGGTAACAGGTGTAGCAGCCTTACTACTATCAAGAAATCCCAATTTAACTCGCGAAGAAGTGTATTGCAGACTAGCTATGACTGCAACAGATTTGGGGGATTTTGGAAAGGATGATCTTTATGGACATGGTTTAATAAATGCTTATCGGGCAATAGCTTATGATAATATGGTTTTAACAGATAAAAAATTTGGTGGTTTGCAGGATTTTTGGGCATCAAATACTATTACATCGGAAGGAACAATAATTGAACAAGGAGCAGATGTAACTTTACGTGCAGGTAATCAAATAAGGGTAACTTCTGGGCGTGCAAAAGCAGGTTCAAATTTTCATGCATATATTGACCCAACCGATCCTTGTATTGGCGGAGGCACAAAAATGCTTATAACTGATAATGATCCTTTTTCGCATATCGGCAGAACCGATAATAATATTAAAGAAAG
>SLSH01000130.1 GCA_007130555.1 Bacteroidales bacterium | reverse complement strand
TTTAAAATTTTATAAAAATGAAAAAAACAAACTTATCAAAATTTACAATCGGATTATCAGTTTTTTGTTTATCTGTTTTTTATCTGATAAACAATTCAAATGCATGCACAAATTTTATCGTAACAAACGGAGCAAGTACAGATAGCAGTATAATGATTACTTATGCTGCCGACAGTCATTTATTGTACGGAGAGCTTTACTACTGGAAAGCTGCGGTTCATGCTCCCGGAACGATGCTGGATGTTTATGAATGGGATACGGGCAAGTATCTCGGAAAAATTGCACAAGTTCTCAGAACATACAATGTAGTGGGGAATGTAAATGAACATCAGGTTGCTATCGGAGAAACCACTTATGGAGGAAGACCTGAGCTTGTTGACACTACAGGAATAATTGATTACGGAAGTTTAATGTATATTGCCTTACAAAGAGCTAAAACAGCAAGAGAAGCTATGCAAGTAATGACTGAACTTGTAGAAGAGTATGGTTATTATTCCGGCGGAGAGTCTTTTTCAATAGCCGATAAAAACGAAGCATGGATATTAGAAATCATTGGCAAAGGAGGGAAGTCAAAAGGTGTTGTTTGGGTAGCTCTGAAAATTCCCGACGGGTATGTATCTGCTCACGCCAATCAGGCTAGGATTACTACTTTTGAATATCAGGAAGTAAATAACTGGAACGACCCCGAACAAACAACATTTAATTCGCCCGATGTAATTACTTTTGCACGCGAAATGGAATATTTCTATGGAGAAGATGAAGAATTCAGCTTTTCGGATACTTATGCTCCGCTTACTTTTGGAGGAGCAAGATTTTGTGAAATCAGAGTTTGGGCATTTTTTAATGCAATCACAGACGGAATGGAAGAATACTGGGAATATGCAAAAGGTAATGTAAAATTCGGAAAACACGGTTATGCAACAAACAGAATGCCTTTATGGGTAAAACCTACCGAAAAACTTTCTCTCAGAAATGTTATGGACTTAATGGGAGACCATCTTGAAGGAACTGAACTTGATATGAGTAAAGATATAGGAGCAGGTCCATACAATTTACCATATAGGTGGAGACCGCTTACATGGAAACTTGACGACAAAAGATATATCAACGAAAGAGCAACAGCAACACAACAAACCGGATTTTCTTTTGTAGGACAATTAAGACCATGGTTGCCCGACCCTATAGGAGGAATTAACTGGTTCGGTGTTGACGATGCAGCAACAACCGTTTATGTGCCACTCTTTGGAGGAATAACAGAAGTCCCTTATGCTTTTGAAGAAGGAAACGGAGACCTTATGGAATTTACCATGGAATCAGCATTCTGGATATTTAATCTTGTTGCAAATTGGGCATACACAAGATACAGAGATATGTATCCGGATATTGTAAAAGTTCAGGACGAACTGTACAAAGAATTTTTTAATGATCTTGCAAAATTAGATAAGGAATTTACCGAAATATATGAAACCGATAAAGAAAAAGCAATAGCCATGATTACCGAATACAGCGTAAAAGCAGGCGAAAAAACTCATCAAAGATGGACAGAACTGTTTGCTTATTTATTTACAAAATATATGGACGGATACATTAAAACGCCATCCGAAGTACCCGATGGATATAAATTCTTTGTGCCTAATTACGAGTGGCCAGGATATGGCGAAGAATGGTACAGAAGAATTGTTGAAGAAACCGAAGACCAGTTCTTATATAAGCCTACTATACATGAATAGAAAAGGATATTGGAATCTGTAATTTTGTGTATGCAAAATTTGCAACAAATTACATAATTAACTGTAATTGAACTAATTAGTGTCTGTCAATTAACTTGTACTTCTTCCACCTGCGGATTCTTTTTTCAATATATCTTTTTTATTGTAAGAAGCTTATAAAATAATTAAACTGTTCCGACAAACGAATAGTTATATTTTAATAATTATGCAAAGTCGGAACACCGCTTTATGTCGCATCTTATACAAAACCGCCAACAGCTTTGATGTTGGCAGTGGTTTTGTTAATGCCGACACAATTTTTTTATATAACTGTCGGTAATAGAATTTGCGTTAAGAAAATTATGGTAATTATCGTTAAGAAATTAAGTCTGTTTGAGCAGAGCGAGTTTCTGAATTTTAGATAATTACCATAATTTTTAGCAAATTCTAAGCGGCGACAATCATTTTTTGCTTCCTTTTTTTCGACAAAAAAAAAGGAAGTGCCCGTCCGGCATGAGGACAAAAAATCAAAATAAATTTGGGCAGCCAAATTTACAAAAAATTTAATTATCCTAACGTACTGATTTTCAACAGTACTTTTTGAGGACATCTTGCTGTATCTTTTGAACACTTTGCAATCTTTGCCCATTTTACTGAAGTTAACTTTCCGTCAAATCCGTCTAATATTTTATTTAATAATTTTTTCTGTCTTTCATTGATTAATGTTTTAGAATTTCTGTTCCCAAAGTCTGCCTTAAATAAAACTCTTGATAACAAAATACTGTTTATTCATAGCATTTCAAAATTAATCGCCGTATTGTTTTGCAACAATTAGATAACTTATTCGTTGCACTGATGTTTTATATATATATTTGCTCCATGCCGTTTTATCTTAATAATACAAAATATCTTAGTTTATACAAGCTGTACAACTATCTGAAAAGTAAAACTTATTTTATTTTTAAAAAAAACGGCTTTAATTTTTTACCATATCCTCTGCCGTATTCCCTTGCAATAGAACCTGTTAATTTCTGCAATCTGAAATGCCCCGAATGTCCCACGGGAACTGATAAACTTACTCGCGAAAAAGGCTATATGGATTTTGAATTATTTAAAAAAAATATTGATGAACAGAAATCAAATTTAATTTGTTTGATTCTTCATTTTCAGGGAGAACCATTATTGCATGAAAATATTTGCGATTTTATTTCTTATGCAAATAAAAATAATATTTACACAATGTTTTCTACCAATGCACAATTACTTGATAGTCAATTTGACGATATCTGTAAATCAGGTCTTGATAAACTTATAATTTCACTTGACGGTCTTAATCAGGAAACTTATGGAAAATACAGGCAAAACGCAGATATTTCTCAGGTTTACAAAGCATTATCAAAAATTAAGAATTATAAAAAAACACAAAGACCTCAAATTGAATTACAGTTTTTGGTTTTTAAACATAACGAGCACGAGGTCAAAGAATTAAAAACTGTTAAATCAAAATATAATATTGATAAAATTGCAATTAAAACCGCACAGATATACAACTCACCCGAATTGGTTCCCGAAAATGAAAATTATTCCAGATATAAAAAAGAAAACGGAAGGCTTACAATCAAATCTGAACTTAAAAATTCGTGCCGGAGAATGTTTTCTTCCGCTGTAATTACGTGGGACGGTTATGTTGTACCCTGCTGTTTTGATAAAAATGCAGAATTTACAATGGGAAATATTAAGGAAAATTCTTTTCGGGAAGTTTGGAAATCAAAAAAATATTCAGAATTTCGCAAAAAAATTTTCACAGACAGAAAATCAATAAAAATATGTCGAAATTGTACGGAAAATTTAAAACAAAAAAGCATCAGGTATATTTAGGAATAGGCGGAAATACAGGTTGCAGGAAAACAAATATGCAATCAGCCGTATCATTAATTGATAAAAATGCCGGCAGAATAATTAAATCATCATCATGGTATATGGCAGAACCATGGGGTTTTGAACATAAAAAGTATTTTTTAAATGCGGTTTTATTTATAGAAACAAAACTAAGTCCTGCTGAATTGCTGAAAAAATGCAATAAAATCGAAAATGAGCTTTCAAGAATAAAAAATAATTCCGGTAAATACACAGGCAGAACAATGGATATTGATATTTTGTTTTACGATAATGAAATCATAAAAACTAAAAAACTACAAGTTCCTCATCCTTTGCTTCATTTACGGAATTTTGTATTAATACCGTTTGCCGAAATCAGTCAGGCTCATATACATCCTGTATATAAAAAAACAATATTCAAATTAAAATATCTTTGTAACGATGAGTTGAAAGTTAGAAAATTGAAGAATACTAATAAACTATAATTTAATTGTTAGTCGGACACTGCTTTATGTAGCCCGTTACCACAATATGCTCCATGGTTTTGAACTTACAATAATCCGTAACAAGCGGAGCCGCCGGTACGGGTATAAAGAAAACACAGTCTCTGTTTTGGCGGGAAATTTGCCATTTTTTGCAAATTTCGTGACAAAACATAAAAAAACTAAACTTTAAAAATGATACATATCTAATTCTTTTTATATTTGTATTTTTTGTAATGCAGTGTGCTAAATTTCAGCAATATCAGAAGCTCAACTATTTGAATTTTGTTGTTTTTTCAGAACTTGCTAAAGTTAAAACTATAAACTAATAAAAATTATGAATAATGACGAAAAATACATGCGTTATGCATTGATGGAGGCAGAAAAAGCTTACGAATCCGATGAGGTTCCCATAGGTGCGGTAATAGTTTGTAATGACAGACCGATAGCAAAGGGGCATAATCAAACCGAATTATTAAATGATGTAACTGCTCATGCAGAAATAATTGCAATAACTTCCGCTTCAAATTTTCTAAACAGCAAATATCTTAAAGAATGTACTTTATATGTAACACTTGAACCTTGCGTAATGTGTGCAGGAGCATTATTCTGGGCACAAATAGACAGAGTGGTGTTCGGTGCTTATGACGAAAAAAGAGGCTATTCAAAATTCAATAAAAAAATTCTGCATCCCAAAACTAAAGTTACCGGCGGAATACTTGCAAAAGAAAGCTCTGAACTACTGAAAAGTTTTTTTGAAAAAAAAAGATAAAAAAACTATCTCTTTAAAAAATCACTTATAATTTTACAAGCTTTATTAACACTATTCTCCAGCACATCATTCACAATAACTTCATCAAATTTATCTGCAAATCCCATCTCAAATTCAGCTTTTTCAAGTCTGATTTTAATTTCTTCGGGAGAATCGGTTGCTCTTTTTATAAGTCTTTTTTCCAATTCTTTTATTGACGGAGGCTTAATATAGATTGATAATGCCTGCTGTCCGTAGTGTTTTTTTATGTTTAACGCACCTTTTACGTCAACATCAAAAATAATATTTCTGCCTACATTGGTAATCCTGTCAACTTCACTTATTAAACTTCCGTAAAAATGATTTTTATAGACTTCTTCCCATTCTAAAAACTCCTGATTTTTAATTTTCTCTTTAAATTCAGGAACACTTAAAAAATAATAATCTTTTCCGTGTGTTTCGTTACTTCTCTTTGGTCTGCTGCAAGCCGAAACGGAAAATTCCAGCAATAATCCGGGCATATTCAATAGTTGTTGAACTATCGTAGTTTTACCCGAACCTGATGGTGCCGAAAGTATTATTATTTTTCCTGCCATATTTTTTATAATACATTAAATAACTGCTCTTTGATTTTTTCGAGTTCATCTTTCATATTTATCACTATTTTCTGCATTTCGGCATGATTTGCTTTTGAGCCAAGTGTATTGATTTCCCTGCCGATTTCCTGTGCAATAAAACCAAGCTTTTTTCCTTGATTTTCTTCCCGATTTAATGTTTCAATAAAATAATTACAATGTTTTTCTAAACGCGACTTTTCCTCGTTTATATCCAGTTTTTCCAAATAATATATTATTTCCTGCTCGTATCTGTTATTATCGGAATCTGAATTTGAAATTATAATATCCAGATTATCTTTCAGTTTCTTTTTTAAAAGTTCAATTCTTTCTTTTTCATACTTCTGTATTTCTGTCAGTAATTTTAAGATAGATTTTATTTTTAACAGAATATCCTTCTCAATCTCTTTCCCCTCTTCTTTCCGGTAATCAATACAAGACTTCACGGCTTTATCTGTTGTTTTCAGAACTGCCTGCCATTCTTCGTCATCCAATTCTTTAGATTCGGACTGCAAAACTTCGGGAAGTCTTAAGATTGTTGATAAAATATCGTTACTTATGGGAATTGATTTATTTTCCGCAATACTTTTTATCTGCTGATAATAATTTTCAACCGCAAATGTATTTACAGATGAAGAAATATCTGTTCCTGTATGTTCTACGGAGATAATAAAATCAATTTTTCCTCTTATCAATTTTGCAGATAAGAGTTTTCTTATTTCCAAATCTTTTTCTTTGTAATAAATTGGAATACGGGTACTTATATCTGTCTGCTTACTGTTAAGACTTTTAACATCAATACAGATTTTTTTATTGTTATACTCAAGTAGTTCCCGACCAAAACCGGTCATTGATAAAATCATAATAAAAACATTTTTTTACAAAATTAAATAAAATAATCGGCTTCATATTCATTTTGCAAAATATTTATTACAAAGATTGTTTTCGGAACAGTAAATAATTAAATTTTCTTTAAATTAATTATCTCATTTCCCCGCTCGGACATTACATAGGGAACTGAAGACTCTTTGTTTACGTGAAATTCATCAATATTTCGTTCAATTATTATTTGGTTATTTGTTTGATTTATTATTCTATATGTAATTGCAATCCCTCCGTCTTCGTATTTAAATTTGCTTATATTAGGATTATAACAACCTAAAATTGGTTCAGGTTCCTGTACTTCATTTAAATTAATTGTATGCTGTGCAGTTACTTCTACAATTTCTTCTTCCTCAATAATAAATCTGAGCCTTCTGTTATTATCATGTTTTGATTTTTTTAAAATATCCCACAAACCGTGTCGTTCTATTTTAATGTTTTTTGTAGTAATTGTTGTTTCCAATGTACTGTCATTATACTCTTCGAAAGAATACTGGTAATTATAATACGAGCTAAATCTGTCGTCGGTAAATGTATATCTGTAATTATAAACTTCTCCGCTATATCCAAATATATCATTATTATCCAAATTTTTTTTTGTTTGTTTCCAGTCTTTCATATTCTGTATTTCGGTAATAATTGCATACGAATAATCCAAATTAGTGTCAAATACTTTAATTTCAGAATAATATGACTGCACAACCCAATTGTCTTTTAAATCATATTTGAATTTACTGCAACTGAAAAATAAAAATGCACCTATTATAAAAAAAAGATATTTATTTTCTGACAGATTCATGTATTAGAAATTATAACAATAAATTATAATAATCAAAGATACTGTTTTTTTTACAATTATAAATATTTTATCAAAGGACTTAATGTTATTTTGCTTTTTATCCCTTTATTATTAGTTTTGTACAAAATAATACAGCATTTAAAATTTTTATGTCGCATAAAGCACAGTATATTGATCTAGGACTTATTGATTATAAGCAGGCTTGGGATTATCAGCAAAAAAAAGCAGATGAATTGATAAATGCCGATGAAAAAACTAATTATCTGATATTTTGCGAACACCCGCATGTATATACTCTCGGTAAAAGCGGTAAGCCAAATAATCTGCTTATAAATGATGAATTTTTAAAAAAAATTAAAGCTTCGTTTTTCAAAACAAACAGGGGAGGAGATATTACTTATCATGGTCCGGGACAAATAGTCGCATATCCTATATTTGATTTGAATTATCTTAAAATAGGAGTGAAAAATCATGTGCATAAAATCGAAGAAGCAGTTATAAAAACTCTTGCCGAATATAATATAAAATCCGAAAGACTTGAGGGTGCAACAGGAGTATGGATTGATACCAATAAACCCGATAAAACAAGAAAAATTTGTGCAATAGGAGTAAGGGTTACAAAATTTGTTACAATGCACGGATTAGCTCTTAACGTAAATACTGACCTGAATTATTTTAAACATATAAATCCCTGCGGATATATTGATAAAAGCATAACATCTCTCGGTGCAGAACTAAATGTAAATGTTGATACTAAACATACAAAAAAAATACTCTTAAAATATTTTACCGAAATATTTGAATTGAAAATACACAACTCATTAGAAACTTAATGTTTTAAACCATACATAATTTGTAATTTTGAATAATGATTTTTGATTTAAGAAATAATGCATATAAATGGAGAGAGAGGAGAAATCTGCCTGATTTTTTACTATAATTAAATTTTAGGAAATATAAAAGCTTAGCACTCCGCACAACTTAACGGAAGAAGTGTTAGGCAGATTGCTATAATGTAACTCCGATAGTGTTTATAGAATTTATAAATTAAGTGCGGTCATTAAACTGAACGCGTTAGCGTTCACCGCTTTTAGTCGCATCATAGAATTTGCGTTAAGAAAATTATGATAATTGTCGTTAAAAAAATCAGTCTGTTTGAACGAAGTGAGTTGCTGATTTTTAGACAATTATCATAATTTTTAGTAAATTCTATGCGGCGATAGTCGTTTTTTGTTTCCTTTTTTTCGACTAAAAAAAAGGAAGAAAAACTAGAAACTAACAAACAATACAAAATTACAGCATACCTGAATTTACATACTGATTAATTACCAGTAATGAATTTTAAATTAAATCTTGTTTTTTATGGAATAATTATTGTAATTTTATCAATTATATTATAAACCTTATTTCTATATATTATGAATAATTTTTTAATAAAACTATCGCTTATGCTTACCCCGCTTATTCTTTTCAGTGCAAATTCTACGCTTAATGCCGGTAAATACGATAATCCTTTTGATAAATTGTGGAAAGCGGTAGAGCAATATGAAAATGACGCTTTGCCACGTTCGGCTTTGAAAAAAGTTGAAGAGATTTATAAGCTGGCATTAAAAGAAAAAAACGAAAAACAGATAATCAGATCAACTATTTACAGATTAAAATACATTAATACGCTTGAGGAAGACGGTTATATCGTATCAATTAAAAAACTTGAATCCGAAATCTCCGGTTTGCAACCTGTACCAAAAGCTTTTATGCACTTGCTCCTCGGCAATATGTATTCTTTATATTACAACATAAATTCATATACGATAAATGAACGTTCGGTTAGTCATAATTATGACCTGTCCGATATTAAAACATGGGATAAAGACAAATTCAAAGACAGAATTATCAAAAATCTTATGAATTCTTTGGATGATGTTTTAAAAACAGTAAGCATAAAAAACTATCCCGAATTAATTGAAGATGCCGATAAGGGCTCTGTTATTTTTCCGCATCTGTATGATTTTGTGGCGTACAATGCAATATCAACCTTAAACCAAGACCATTCATACAGATTTACTCCCTTTTCGCAAATAAACGATAAAATCACGGAATCAGGATTTATGACAAATGCTCACGATTTCGTTGATATACCTGTTGATGCAGATACTTTATCTTATAATTATACAATATTAAAAATATATCAGAAATGGTTAGAACATCGTATTGCAGATGAATTAAATGAAAATAATTATGCTTATGCTTATGCCGATATAGCTCGTCTGAATTTTTTAAGAACAAATACGACAGAGCCAGGTAAAGATGAAATGTGGATTGGTGTATTATCGGAATTGCAGGAAGTTTACAGAAATCATCCGACCATATCCATGATCAATTATGAACTTGCTAAATATTACAATTCAAAAGGCAAAACATATAATTATCAAAATCCCCTGACATTTGAATACGAAGATTATAATAAGAAAGCTTCTGAACTGCTGATAGCAGCAACTTCCGAATATCCCGATGCTATTTATTATCCCGAATGTATGAATCTGAAAAATAGGATAGAAAAAAAAACTCTTAGATTTGAAACAGAAAAAATAGCAATCCCCGAAAAAAGAATACCTGTTCGTATTCAGTACCAAAATATTGATAAAGTATATCTGACCGTAATTAATATTGACTATGAAAACTGGCTGAATTTCAGCAGGATATCCGGCAGTAATCAACTAATTGAGAATATCGTGAAAAACGGAAATACAATTATTGAAAATAAAGAAATAGATTTACCTTCGGATTATAAATTTAACGAACATTCGGCTGAATACCTTATAGATAGGCAGGATAAGGGATTTTATATTATAATTCTTCATCATAATCCGACTCTTGATATTGATGAAAATCTATTATCCGTAAATCCCTTATTTGTTTCGAAACTAAGCATTACAGGCAACAATTCTTATGCGGAATATAACGGTCATTATGTTTTGAACAGAGGAACCGGTAATCCTATTTCAGGTGCGGATATTAAAATTTTCGGAAGAGAATACGACCATAAAGAAAGAAAACACGTTGACAGAGAGCTTTTTACAGGAAAAACCGATAAAAACGGTTTTATCAGATATGAAATTGAGGAGGAACAAAAATATTATAATATAAGAATTGATGTAAATTATAAAGATGATTTTATAACGGAAACGCTTGGTAGTCTTTATAATATTCAGCATGATAAGAAAGTTGAACCTAAAGTGGAGTTATTTACCGATAGAGCAATATATCGCCCGGGACAGCAAATACACTTTAAAGGAATATGTTACGAAAACGATGGCGAAAACTCAAAACTTATGCAGAATTATATTACAAATGTTTTTCTGCATGATGTAAATAATCAGGAAATTTCATCCATGCAGGTTAAAACAAACGAGTTCGGAAGCTTTTCGGGAACTTTCAGCCTGCCCTTAAATGTTTTAACAGGAAGATTCAGAATTTCATGTACAGGAGACTCACACAGCATCCGTGTAGAAGAATATAAAAGACCGACATTCGAAGTTATTATGCTTCCGTCTGAAAAGGAATATCGCTTAAATGATACTGTATTTGTCGAAGGAAAAGCCGTTACTTACGCAGGTACTCCGCTTTCTGATGCAAAAGTATCTTATACAGTAGTCAGAAATCAAAGATGGTGGTACAGACGTTGGATGCACTGGATACCTCCTTCAAAAAGCGAAGAAGTGGCTTTTGGAGAAATAAAACTTGACGAAACAGGAAAATTTAATATAGCTTTTAAAGCAATTCCTGCAAAAACAGAATTTAATGATGATGCATATTACATTTATACAATTAATGTAAATGTAACGGATATAAATGGAGAAACTCAGTCAGGCTCAAGTATGATTAGTGTTTCTAACAGAAGTTTAATAATTTTATCGGATATTTCTGAGATAGTAAATAAAAAAACTATTGATAGTATAAGTATCTCAACAACAAATATTTCGGGCAGTTTAATTAAAGCAGATGTTCAGGTGGAAATTCATAAACTGAAATCTCCCGATTTATTACTTGCATCAAAAAAATGGAACGATACCGATAAAAAATTATACACAAAAGATGAATGGTATAAACTCTATGGGGGATATGAATATTCCGGTGAATTGGATTATAATAATTGGAAAACGGAAAAAAC
>SLSH01000086.1 GCA_007130555.1 Bacteroidales bacterium | reverse complement strand
GGGTTGGTACTGGCCTCATCAGGGTTCGCTCTGGAGAACACGTGTTGATATCCTTTAGCTGCACCTAGGCCGACGTCACCAAACGACTGCGACGTCCAACCGTTCAGCGAACCATCATCGTTCAATGTCGTCCGCCAGACATCAGATTGCCAATCAATACCATTCGTTCCGCCAATCATATAGATTGTGTTATCGAAAACTGTGTAACCAAAGGCTGCTAGACCATTACTGCCAGAGCCACCGCCAAACTGATTACCGCTATCAACACACCAGCTGCCATAGTACTCCAGTCCAGCCCCAGAACAATCGTCTGGACGCTGCAACGTTCCATCATTGGCAATCGCTGCATAAGCGGTATTGCTAGAAGTTCGAGGCTGGCCACCTTGCCGACAGAAGAAGTTATCGGTAACGTTGCAGCCTCCCATAATATAAACAAACCCATTGTTTATTACGGCTCCACCCGACATACCACCGAGCTCACCTGCATCAGATCCTTCTGGTGGCGTATCACAATCAAACGGATCACTTCCGGTACAGTTTCCACCACCCTCCGGTTGAGAATTGCTTACTGTGCTAGCGTCACCATCTTGGTTGATATTGCCGTATTCTGAGCGAAAGATAACGTCCTGACATTGTCCATCAACCGAGCTTTGCGATGCACAGCCACCTATACTATAGATACCGTTACGCCAAGATACCATATCATGCCCAAAGCGTAACGACTCAAGACCAGGTATCTCATCCCACTCCGTCAGGCTTCCATCAGCGTTTATACTCGCCAGTTGCACATCGGCCTTGGTAGACTCACAGTATCCACTTGCACTGTTTATGTTAGAACATCCGCCGTTCATATACATATAACCACCGTAGACTGTCGTATAACTGCCGCCCCACGTCATGCGCCCATCTGCAAACGAAGCTGTTTCGACCCAGTTATTCATTGTGCCGTCGCTATTAAGCCTTACGTAGTCTACTGAATCTTCTAGTGTGCCATCGCTATTGCCGCCGACTAAATATAAATAATCATTGTATACTTCAACCGAGTGGCTGAACCTCTCTGATGGTAAGCTAGTCATGCCATTCGTCGTCCAGTTGATAAGTTCGCCAGTCGGACTAATTTGTGCCGACTGCACGGTGTCAATACCGCCGGGACTACTGTCAGTTTGTCCACCAAGCAGATACATCTGATTATTGTAAGCGACGGCTTGTGTATGGGCTAGCTCTGAACTAAGCGATGTATCTTCATGCCAATATACCCAGTTTTCAGGGTCATCTTCAGTCGGGTGCCACAAGCTTGGTTCGCCGTTGGATCCTAACTTAGCAACGTAGACAGTGTCTTGTCGCTCACCGGCATCATTCTCTCCTCCGATAACGTAGAGAAATCCATTGTAGGCTACAAGTGAGTGTCCTTGGCGCTCTTCAGGTAATTCATAGTCCGGCAGAGTGCACCAGCCAGCGCAGACACCGCTGCCAGGATTTGGACTCTCGATTTCACCGGTCGTTTGATTAAGTCTTGCCCAAAATACCTCGTCTTTTACCGCATCTTCTCCGCCACCTAAGCTATAGGTAACTACCACAATTCCATCATCGCCATCTTCACCGCTTGATCCGTTGCTGCCGCCACCGCCACCACCACCTGCACCATTACGGTCAGGATCGCTAGAGTTTCCAGGATTCATATTGCTCCCGGAAGATGTAGTTGCTGGTGCGCCAGTTGTAAAGCTTGAACCGCCGCCGCCGCCGGCACCACCGTTGTAGCGATTATTTCGATGGCCGCCGCCGCCGCCGCCGAAGTAACCACCACCACCACCGCCGCCGCCAGGGCGCTTGTTTGGCCCACCAGCATTTTGCTGTTCACCGCCGCCGCCGCCGCCATTAGTGCCAGCACCGAAGTAATTTCCTGGCTGAGACCCACCATCGCCACCTTGCAAACTACTGCCAGTATCGCCGTTTGAGTTACCGCCACTCCCGCCGGCCGACTGCGTACCACCGCCGCCGCCAGTCGTATTGCCATTACCGCTACCAGAAGAACCACTATCACCACCGCCAGGACCACCGGACGAACCAGGTGCTCGGGCAGCCGAACCATCATCAGCGTTACCACCACCACCGCCGCCGCCGCCGGCAGCAATCGTCAGTGGATCAGAACCACGCAGTGCACCACTCCAGCCGCCACCGCCGCCGCCGTCACCGGAATTAGTGCCGCTGCCGACAGCATTACCACCACCACCGCCGCCGCCGACACGAATCTCTAGCTCTTCTTCAGGGGTAACTGATATGGTTGATGAGGCATACCCAGCCCCACCGCCATTGCCGCCGGATCGATCTGGTGCAGCACCGCCGCCGCCGCCACCGCCGCCCCAGGCTTTGACAGTCAGTGAAGTAACCTCTTCAGGTACGGTAAACGTATCTACACCTGGCGTATCATAAATCGTTGTTTCCGCACCACCTTCAGCGGCCCCACCTACCACATATATATACCCACCAGCTACAGCAGTGGCTGTAAAGGCTCGCGGTTCATTTAGATCCATAGTGCTCAACCAGTCATCAAACCGTGCACCAGTAGTGCTTCCTTTTAGGATTAATTCATTTTCCACACTAAAATCGATATTTGTTTCGTTGTTGCCTCGCATCAGTTTTTCGGCAGTCTCTACATAAACGCTCGGATCAATACTTAAAGGATAGTCGGCATCACTGAGCCCTCGAGCATGGATTGTCAGCTCGTCATTATGCAGACTAAACCATGTCTCGACATCACTTCTGGTCTTGTTCGGCTCTACTACAAACGGCGCCGGTATGCGAAATAGTAGCTGTGTCTTCTCTGATCGCTCGCGCAAACGCTCAAGTAATTTGGCGTCTTTTTCTGTCGCTGTTGTTACGTTG
>SLSH01000442.1 GCA_007130555.1 Bacteroidales bacterium | reverse complement strand
TCGAATGGACGCCCCAGGGACGGGATCGGACCTTTGCCGTCGGGCCGGGCCAGTCCGCGACGGCCGGTCGGGACGGTCATGCGGCCATGCTGGGCGAGCCCGTCTGGGTCGAGGATTTTTCGCAAGGCCTGAATCATTGGAAACCTTTCGGGGAAACGGAGGGAATGGTTTCGGAAGACGAATTGGCGCGTCGCGTGAGGATCGTCGGGAGCGGGCGTCGGGACGCGGACAAGGAGAAGGCCTTGGAACTCGATGCCCGGGGCCTGTCCGACTATGTCAATATTGTCCTGCAAGTTCCCGTGACCAACCGGATGTTCGTGGTTTTCTTCGATTACGAAGCGCTGGAGGTTCAGGCAGAAGCCGGGTTCGATGTCATTTGCCTGAGTCCGGAGACCGGGACGTTGGAAACATTGTTCCGGGGCGGACCCGGTTTGCCTGTCGGTCGCCGAACGCTGGCCGCCCGCTACGAATCGGGTTCGTTGGAGAACGAAGCGGGGGAAATCGTTCTGTACGAACGGCGCTATTGGGTTGGCGAGGCTTTGGGCTATTGGGGCAAGCGAACGTACCGTGCGCCTGCCAAGTCCAAGTTCTTGCGATTGTCCGTGCGCCATGCCCGCATTCGCGTGGCCAATATCCGCATCGTGCCCATCCTCGAAACCACTGTGCCGCTCGACGGCAAAGCTTCGCTGCTGACGGGGCGATAAAACCTTAGCGGCAATGAACGCGGCCGCGTAAATCTCTGCCGGCGCGCATGGCGGCTTCCGCCGCCGGTCGAATCAGAGAGAGCAGCGTGAGCCCCCGATCGATCGTGTGCTCGAAAATCCGCTCCATATCGTTGTAGTCCGGTTGCGAAAGATTGACGGAATGCAGTCCGGGCATGGCGTGTAGCCGGTCGATATAGTGATCGCCGCGTCCGCAGAAATGGATGGCGCCGCCGCCCAGCTCGGCCAGGAGCCGCCGGTCGTAGGGCGCGACGAATTCGTCGAACATGGCCGGCGACAGGTTCATCGCCGAATCGTCGCGCAGCATGATGCGCCCTTTGATCAGCAGTCCCCAGTGCGCGGCATAGCCGTTCTCGCGCGGCGGCACGATCGTTTCCCAGGCGCGCATGAAACGGATGTACGTTTCGGCGATCAGGTTCAGGAAGGCTTTGACCAGATCCGGCGTGTCGGCCAGGGCGTAGAAGAGGTCCGAGCCCCAGAGCAGTTCGCAGACGTCCATCGGGCCCTGCAAGTCCGGATGATAGATGTGAATATGACGAGACACGTTGGGGTAGGGGGCGAACCGGTCGGCCAGCAGGGGGCCCATCGTCAGGCAGCGTTCGCCCAGGCCGGTGTGCGGATCGGGAACGCCCCGGTCCAGGCAGGCGCGGATCGCGTTGGCCCCGCCCGGTAGCGGCAGATTGCCGGGCAGCGTATTCAGGGCCGGATCCATGCGGAACATTTCGGCGCCGAACACGGACGGCAAGATGCCCGTGCCGTAATTGGGGCGGACGTTCAGAATGGCGCCGCTGCCGGAGGCCAGCGCGTCGGAACACATGGACAGTTGTTGCAGAATCATCAGGTCGGGATCGTCCAGAGCGTCGTTCACCGGAACGTTCGGCCAGTCCAGTTCCGAAGGTGATGGCCGGGCTCGGCGCGGAGAGAAGACGGCCTCGTTCGACCGGCCCTCCAGAAAATTCCGCCATTGCGCCAGCAGCGTCTCTTCAGTGTCGGGTTCGATGCGCTTTTCCAAGTCCTCGAGATAGGGCGTTACATTCATGATGCTCCTTTGGCTGTAGCGGCATTCGCGGTAGGCGGTTTCATACAGGGCGATGACTTCCTTTTCCGCGTCGAACGTTATGGGGAGCCGATCGGGCTCGCGATGCGCGACGGCGGTCAATACGCGTTCCCGACTGGTCATGGTTTTCTCCTTATGAGCGGTTTCGCTCCGGTTTGCGCGGCGTGTTTCCCAGCGGAGACATCTAGCGTGACTTTCAAGGGTAAAGAACGTTTGCCACAAAAAGTCACAAAAAGCCACAAAAAAAGAAGACAACGAATGATCTTTTCAGCCATTTTCCCTTTGTAACCGACTTCAATACAACACCCTAAGCAAAAATGCGGTTACAGGTTCCAAGAGGGAGAATCTCAAACCCTTTTTGTGACTTCTCGTGACTTTTTGTGGCTATTCCTCTTCTCTTGATCCAGGAAAAAGTTTTCGTTTTTTTCTGTTATATTGCTTGGCACCCTTTTCAAAATTCAGGTTATAGGTTCTCTTACGTTCGGGGTTAAGGCGCTAAAGTATGGCGTGCTCCGGTTCCGGACAAGAGAAAAAGATTAAATTCAGAAAATCTTGTGACACTTGCCGACGACCGACCATAGAGGGGTGTAGACAGCGTAACGTTCAACCCCGAAGGAGGTCGCCATGTTCTGGACCAAGGCATTGAGAGAAGAAGCCGTTTCCCGCAATATCGGTTTGATTTCGCGTGAGGAGCAGGAAAAGCTCGGCCAGGTCACGGTGGCCATCGCCGGCATGGGCGCGGTGGGCGGTCATCATCTTATCGCTTTGGCGCGCATGGGGATCGGGAAATTTGTGATCGCGGACCCCGACGTGTACGAGACGCTCAATCTGCATCGGCAGGCAGGCGCGTTTATCCATACCATCGGTCGCAAAAAAGCCGAGGTCATGGCCGAAATGGTGCGTCAGATCAATCCGGACGCCGAAATCAAGGTGTTTGCCGAGGCGATAGGGGAAGACAATGTGGACGATTTTCTCGAAACAGCCGACATTTATCTGGATGGCGTGGATTTCTTTCAAATCGATGCGCGCCAATTGATTTTCAAAAAAGCCCGCGAAAAAGGCATTTTCGCCATTACCGCCGGCCCGATCGGGTACGGATCGTCGGT
>SLSH01000435.1 GCA_007130555.1 Bacteroidales bacterium | reverse complement strand
TTATGCTTTAATTTGAAGAATTCTCGTCGAATAAACTCTTTTTTCATTATAAGTCATCACCCAAATTCTCAGCAAAACTGAGAATTTTTAAGGGTGGTGACATATGTCATGACCGAACACAATAAATAATTAATAGAAAGATTTAAAAATAGGCTTTACAATTAGTGTTTGTGTAGGTGAGATGAAGTTTAAAAATATGGATATTAGGACTAAGCATAGGTGGCTTCGCACTGCGTGGCTCGCCTTGACTATTCTCTTGGTGGGAGTTATGGTTTACGTGTTGCTCCCTTCTCAAAGCTTGACGTTCATCCTTTTGGTTAGCTATATTATTGCTGTCGTTTTATTCGTTGTTTACGAGGCTGTTCTATTAAACGAGTTATACTTGGAGGAGAAGAAGAACGCGTTCCTCATTCATAATGCGTGGATTCAATTATACATTGGCGCTTTGTCTTTGCTTACCGCAGCTATATCTTTCATCCTTGCTATCATATTAGAGTTGAAAGCTGAATTTGCTTTGCTGGTATTTATTGGGTTGACTTTATCATTGCTTTTCGGGTCTCATTCACAAGTCGAGAAGATTATCAGGAAAAATTCGCATTTGCGGGCTGATTAAAAATGGAAATGCCCATTAGCGTAATGATTATGCTGTTCATAGCGATACTCGTCGGCGTTGCAATCGTTGGGTTCGCAAACACAACTTTGCAGAGGGCGAGCGATGGGTTGACTGAGCTTGACGGTGTTGACGCTGTTCGATTCGATGAAAGATTAGTCGAAGTGTCCTCCTGGTCAACAGGCATGATTCAGGGTCTTGGAGGGCAGTGCTTAAGGGATTTCAAGGGCATTGTTCACAGGGAGCTTTGCTTCATCATTCGCGGGCCACAGATTACGAATACAGCTGTCATTAACGATTTACACGATGAGAGTATAAGTGTTGACGGCCTTGACTGGGAGTTCGATGTTGACATTACCGGGCAACCGAACGCGTTGTTCATGCATTACAGTCCTTCAAGAGGAAAAATCGAGATAAGAAGCTAGAGGTGGAATTAAAGATGTTTTCAAACAAGAAAGGGACTGAGAAGCCCATTGAGATATTCGTTGCTTTGTTCGTTATA
This sequence comes from Bacteroidales bacterium, assembly GCA_007130555.1. Taxonomy (GTDB): domain Bacteria; phylum Bacteroidota; class Bacteroidia; order Bacteroidales; family ML635J-15; genus SLSH01. Next base: position 1,781 of record SLSH01000435.1, on the reverse strand, counting down.
CTGGCAGTAGCACTTTTGCTTTTACAATTATTCCAGAGCCAGTTGACTGACCAACAGCAAGAGCTTGACCAATTTCAGCGAGAGGCTCAACAGCAGGCTTTAAGAAGTGATGCTACGTCTTATTGTAGGACTAAGTGTTCTGAAGCGTCTGCTGACCGCTGTTCCTTGAGGTCTCTGGCTAATTTCTGTACTTCTTATGCGAGTGACAGGATTAGGGCTCCTGACTTCCTAGACTTAAACATGGATGGAGTCATGAATAGGGATACTTCTTTGCTTGTTGGTGTCGGTGTTTGCGAGGACGCAGTTCCCTGCCACGCTATGATTAGTGATTGTTGTGGGAGAAGGATAACTGCAAGCAGTTGCTTAGAGATACTTAGGGATTACTGGGCGACTACCAATGTTAATGTAGATCCAGATGCTGGTTCACTTGAGGATCTTGGTTGTCTTGTTGAAAGTACTGTCAGGGAAGGTACTTGTGGTATGGAGGGTTCTACCTGGTTTGATTCAACAGAGATAACTTTTGGTACTGGAGCTAGTGCAGAGTCGCATTCATATGCAAGTCTAGCAGCTTTGTGCACTACGCCTTAATCACATTTTTTATTTTTTTCACTTGTTTTTTAGGGGTGTTTTGGTTTGGAGGAAACTGTTTGGATAATAGTTGGGATTATCAGCGTGTTGATAGCTATGGGTGTCATGGCTCAATTCGTTTTGTTTAAGTCTGAAGATGACCGTGTTTTTGCTGTTCAGTCCGCGGTTGACTAGCTTTATAGGATGTGCACTTCTGTTTGCTCTATGCCGGTTGATGCTTATTTAAGGACTTCGGTTACTATTCCTGCTGGCGCGTTTCTTGAGGCTAGCGATCATAGTATTTGTGGCAATATTAGCGGTGAATTCTTTTGCAGGACTTGCCCTTGTGCTTTAACTGACAAAGTTTTATTAAATCTTACTAGCCCTGACGCGGCAAGGTTTTTCTATGCGCATGATTACAACTGCTTTTTTTTAAGGCAAGAAAACGATTTGAACATAACTTGTGTTGGATGACTACCTTCTCTTCACAAAGTCCTGTATTGATTTTTCGAGTGCATCCATTCTTTTTATGAAGTTAGCATTTTGCTCTCTTAACAAGTGTATTTCCTGCAAGTGTATGTCTATCATTTGGTTGAGCTTGTTCATGAAGTTCGCGTTGCTGTTCTCAACTGTTTTCGTTATAAGTGTCTGTGTTGTGTCTATCTTGTCTATCGCGTCGCTCGTCTTAGCGTTTTGCTGCGTTATGGTTTGTTTTAGGCCATTCGTCATTATTTCAATGTTCTTCTCGAATTTATAGAAATTATTATTTAGCTCGACGACGTTTCGCTGCATCTTCTCTGTTTCCTGCCCTAAGTATTGCAGTATCTTGTTTATTCTCGGTAAGAATTCCTTGAGCGTGGCGTTGAAAGAATCATCAAGGTTTGTGCCTGTAAGCCTTTGGTTAATAGCCTCGATGCTCGTGGAAAGCATTTCGATGGCAGCCCTTATCTCCGGGTCATCAGAGCCTTTCTTCTTTTTTCCAAAGTCTAATCCGAGTGAATCCAGCATTAACCAAAAAATTTGTTGAATTAATATAAATAATTATCGGAACAACACCTGCATAAAATAAAACCACTCTAGAGGGGTTGCAGAAATATTTAAATGAATACTATAATAATTCAGCGTTATACGAATAAGAGGGGAGAAATTGCATGGATGAAAAAGGCTTGCTAGTAATAGATACTGATAAAGAGAAAATATTCCCTTCTGACCCT
>SLSH01000425.1 GCA_007130555.1 Bacteroidales bacterium | reverse complement strand
TTGTTGCACATAAAGAGGAGAGGAGTTTGAATATCAGCGACTTGTATTATTTGTTTTTTGTAATTCTTGCATTTGCAGGAACCGAGTGGTTTTTAAGGAAGTTTTGGGGGAGTTATTAAGGTATGTGATATAGGTTGGGATGGAGTATATGTAAAATAAATAAATATATTTTTTAATCTGAGATTTTATTTATTTTTATTATATATTTGTCCATAGTAAATTGTGTATAAACGAATAAATATGTTATGCTTTCAATAATTGTGTCTGTATATAATGAGGAGCAGGGATTAAATTTGTTTTATAAAGATATATTATCAGTTTTAAATAAAAATAATATTTTATATGAACTGATTTTTGTAAATGACGGTAGTACTGACAAATCTTATAATATATTAAAAACTTTATCGGAAAGTAATAAGCACGTAAAAATGATTAATCTTTCGCGAAACTATGGACATGAGGCTGCAATGTTGGCAGGCATTGATAATTCATGCGGCGATGCTGTTATATGTATGGACGCAGATTTACAACATCCCCCATCACAAATTCCCGAAATGCTGGAAACTTTCAATAAAGGATTTGACGTTATTAATATGGTCAGGGAATCTCGTAAAGATGGCGGACTATTTAAAAGGGTAAGTTCTAAATTGTTTTATAAAATTCTGAACAGAATAATTAAAGAAAATTTTGAACCAAATGCTTCAGACTTTTTTTTAATCTCGAAAAAAGTAGCAAATATACTTAAAACCGAATTTAGAGAACGAACTCGTTTTTTAAGAGGATATATTCAGATTATGGGTTTTAACAAAACCACATTAGGTTTTTCTGCTCCCAAAAGAGTTGCGGGGGAAAGTAAATATTCCGTATTTAAATTGTTTCTTTTTATGATTTCTACAGTTGCTTTGTTCTCAAAATTGCCATTACGACTTGGTATCATTGCAGGTGTTATTTTTGCAATATTTAGTTCCGTAGTAGGGATTTATTCAATTATAATGAAATTAATTGGAGAACCTGTACCCGGTTATACAACAATTGTTGTATTAATGAGCTTTATGTTTAGTGTTTTATTCATTATAATAGGCATAATAGGCGATTATATCGGTTATTTATTTGATGAAAATAAAAAACGACCTATTTATTTAATTCAAGATAAAGAAAATTTTTCAGATGAAACTAAATAGAGATTTTACAAAATATTTAAACTGGGTCTTTGATAATATTATTCCGCCTGTATTAAGAGATTGTAAGTGTTTTATGTGGCTTGCTTTTTATCCGCTTTTCGGAAAAAAAACTAAATATTTCATGGAATTTAAAGAAAAAGCTCCTTTTTTATCTGAAGAAGAAATTAAATATTATTATAATCTTTTATCAGATAAACATATTAAAAGAGAAACCGACCTTAATTTAAAAACAATAAATTTAATATCTGAAAATATTTCAGGAGATAAAATTCTGGATATTGCATCAGGGAGAGGATTTTTAGTAAATTATTTGGCAAAGAAATATATTCAAAAAACATTTTATGGAATTGATATTATAGTTGCAGAGAACCAAGTTCAATTAGAAAATACGATTTTTCAAACCGGAAATATTGAAAAAATAAATTTTCCGGATAACTTTTTTGATACGGTTATTTGTACACATACATTAGAGCATGTCAGTAATATTAATGCCGCAATAAATGAATTAAGACGAGTATGCAGTAAGAAGTTAATTATTGTAGTTCCGCGTCAAAGAGAATATAAATATACTTTTGATTTGCATTTACATTTTTTTCCGTATTTATTTTCTTTGCAAAATTTACTGAAAAATACGGATGCAGATTATCAGGTTATTGATAATGATTTTGTTTATATTGAAAATATTTCAAAATAATTTACTATTGTCCGACTAAATTTCAATATTCTTTCTGCCACAGAATCCTGGTTTAATGGCAAATATAAAAAACGACCTATTTTTTTCGGACAATAATGAAAATAATTACAAGCCTTTTACAAATATATTATCTATATTTGAAATACTAAATTCAGTATAGTTGAGATTCCAAAAATATATACTTAATAAATGTGCTTCTTCAAGTTTAAATTTTTCAATGTCTAATGCTTTTGTAAAATAATATTGACCGGACTTTTTATATATTTCATTGTCCCAGTAAATAGTTTCATAATCACTATTCATAATTAATGTTACAAGTTGAATTTCAGCATCCTGTTTTGGAATAATTAAATTAAAACTTACCGACAATAATAATATGGAATATTGTTTTTCTAATATTAAATGAGAGATAAAAGGTTTAGGATACTCTTCAATTTCAGTAAATGTAATCAAACTGTCTGCATCGTGTAGTTTATAATTGCCCTGATATAAAAATTCTGCATTATGGGCAATATTAACTATGGGTCTATATTTATTAATCATATTTGAAATAAAAAATCTTTCAGTATATATTTCACCGGTTGATTTAATGTTAAAAGATGTTATTTTTTCATTTTTATTTATGTTATTGATGTTGATATTGTTTACTCCTTTATTAATTCCTACGACAAAATGATCATCAATTATTATATCATTTGATTTTTTATTATCTGCGTGTGAAAAAATAAATGAAAATTTTTTTGTTGCAGAATAATAATGAATTTCGGCTTCGTTGCAGGTCGCATCATCAAACATATTTTCACCTTTATCGAAATCAATTGAATTACGATCAACTTTGGCAATTACCAGTAAAAAATCATTGCTTTTATAAACATCTTTTTTCAAAATTCTATATATATTTTTATTAGGCTTATCAGATATTTGTTTTAAAAAACATTCCGGCGTTCTGCAAAGAATAAACTTATTATTTGATTTTAAATAAATATATTGATCCCATGAAAAAGAAGAATAACGAACG
>SLSH01000415.1 GCA_007130555.1 Bacteroidales bacterium | reverse complement strand
TATGTATGTTTTAGTCTTAATTTAATAAACATTTATGACATTTGCATCTTATTTCATAGTCTTACTTTTATTATTTACTTTTTACTTGACAGGTAGTATTATATTTATTTTGACAAATTTAAAATCATACCAAGATAGATTTTATAATACATTTGTTAAGCTGATTCTTGGTTTTATGACAATCAGCTTTGTTTATGCCGCATATAAAACAGGGGGGAATACGGTTCTTTGGGGATTTGTGATAGTAGGATTTTTATCTTTGATTATTCTTAAGCGGAAAAATTATATTAATGTTGACAAATTCAAACTTACAGATATCAATCCGAAGCAATATTCAATACCTTTTATTGTATTAATTGTCTTATCTGCGGTGTTATTCATAATTTTCGGAGGTTTGTTTTATTCTGAAACATACACAAATATGCCCCATACTGATTATTACTATTATGCCCGTTTAATAAATTCAATGATAGAGCATGGAGCAGAATCTTCAATTTATAATATAAATCCTTTTTATCAGGGGATAGCCTATGCTTCGCCATATCATTATCCTGAGTTATGGTTAGCGGGATTTATTACGGAAATATTCGCTGTTTTACCATTGGAAAGCCTTGTTGTAATAGTTAATGTAATATTTGGCAGTATTTTAGTGACAGGTATAATTGCTTTGTCCCGCACAATCAGCAATACATCTTTAATAGCACTGCTCGGACTTATTAGTTTGTTTTTTTCAGGCTTACTTATTATTGATGTTTTGCCTCAAACAAGATCATTTTTTGAATTAGGAAGTATTTATACTCCAAAATGTTCTATTATCAGTATTTTTTTTGTATGGGCAACGTGTTTACTGATAAAAAAAACAGAAGAATTCTATTTGCCATTGTTGATTTTACCGATTGTTAATATTGGGATGGCTCCGGCAATATTCAGTTCTTTGGTAATATTTTATGTGATAAAATCAATAAAACAAGGTTCAATAAGGCAATATATATATCCTTTTGTATCAATAATTATTACTGCAATATTTATAGCATTATTTTATCTCTTGCAATCATCCGGATTAGACGGGGCTTTTGGATTAAGCAATATTATGGAAGTTCACAGTCAAATTCCTTTTAAAATTATTGAAGTAATTTTCGGAGCATTTTTTATGGTCTTTATTTTGTATTTTTGGTATTTTATACCTGTTTTGATACCAATATTTGCGGGGAAGAGCAAGTTTTGGATTAAATATGCGGATGGTATAAATAATCTTGTTTTGTTATTTGTGATTATTTTGTTTGTCAGCGTTTTAATATGGGGAGTAACAAACCCTATGCCGGATTCCAATCAATTTCATAGTATGCCGGTTTATTTTTGGCTTAATATTTTAGTTTTTGTGTTTTTTGCGATAACTTATGAAGCGATTAAAGGATATGCAATTAAAATAAAAGCTATTTTTTGGATTTCCGTTATTGCTTTAATAAGTCTTAATGTATATCAACTTAATGAAAAAGCATTTATAAGATATTATAAAATAACTGATCGTCGTTCAGAACCTTATATTAAGTCTGTATTAGAAATCCATAATTCTTTAAATAATAAAACAGGAGCACTTATCAAGCCAACTATTTATATAAATAATGTTTTTCAAACAAATACATATTGGAATCCAAGTTTTGCAGATAATTTTATAGGAGATTTTAATCTTGTCAATATCAGTACCTTTAACTATGTTGTCCCTCAAGATGATATTGTTTTAAAAGCAAGAGCAAAAAATGCCTTAAAACATGCTACATTTGAAATTTTTTCGAGAGATTGGGAAAAATTATACGGAAAAACATCTAAAGATAGTTTACAATACTACTATGTTACGGAAAATAAAATTTCATTTATTGTAATCGGAAATAGAGCCGAGTTACCCGAAGTATTTGAAGAGCATGTTGAATTAGAGATTTACGATTCTATAAGCGGAGAAAAATTTGTTTTATTGAAAAAATTATAAAGTTTTCTAAATATAATTAAAGTTTATGGTTCTATCGCTATTTTAATGGGTTATGAGTAATTTTAAGGTATAAGGGTATAAGGTATAAGGGGCGTTCCATATCCCCCTATGCCTTATACCCCTTATACCTCTCTATACTTACATAACTTTTTCTAACATCATAAGCTAAAACTTCCATTAAATTTTTAGTAGTACCAAGTTTATAAATAGAACAAGTTAAAGAAATAAATATTAAGTTTTTTTATACACTCGATTGCAAATTTGAGCGAGTGGCGGAGCAGGTGGTAGGGGCTTGTGGTGTTATAAATTCTTTCCAATGCTGACAGGTCTGTTGACTCTGTCGGAATGGAAAGTCCGTGAGTTTTATGTTAACAGGGTTCTAGTTTTGGGTTGCGGAATGCAGGTGGCTGAGTCGAGTCAGCCGGTTTTGAGGACGAGTTGGAGTGTTTCGGGGTCAGATGCGTAATATTTCTCCTTTGTGGACTTTAATTTTTATATAATGGTCAATGGCTTCTATTGCAATAAATACATAGTTTTGTCCTAATTCCTGAATACAAATTCCGTTGTATCCTTTTAAGGGACCTGATTTGATGCCGACCGAATCTCCTTTTTGTATTCGTATTTGTTCGGCAGTTGCCTGAATACCGTGTTCTTCGATTTTTCGGAGGAGTTCTATATCTTTTAGTCGCAATACAGCAAATTCATCACCTATTTTTACGGGAGCTACTATATGGTTTATCTGTATTATACGATGAATTTGATTTAATAAACAATTTACAAAAATATACCCTCTGAACATAGGTACCTGAACTTTCTTTTTTCTGTCGCTCCATTGATGTATTTCGGTTATTAAAGGTAAATAAACATTATAATTTTCTTCAGTTAATATTTGGTGCGCTTTTTTTTCTG
>SLSH01000185.1 GCA_007130555.1 Bacteroidales bacterium | reverse complement strand
TATATATTTTTTTAAATGATTTAATATTAAGTTTCCATAAACTTTTGTAAAATATTCCCTCATCAATATTTGAATATGCTTCAAATTTTGTAAGCAAATTATTTAAAAATGTACTTTTACCGCTTCCAGGGGGACCTTCAAAAAGTATTATCTGATTATTTTGTACGCCTTTACTGAGAGCATATACAAGGTTCATAAATCTGTTTGCAAAAAGTCGGTCTGCAAAAAAAGGTTCATCACAATCTTCTACAAACAATTTTGTAAAATCATAATTTACAAATCCGATAGAATCGCTTGTAACTTTAAAATCATCGCTACCTTCAGGGACATAATGATTTATCATATCATGAAAATACATAAATATATCTCTGAAAATAAGTTCGGGTTCCTGTGAAACAAAATATAAATACTCGTTGAATGTTATATTGTCATAAGAGTCTGACCTGTGAAGTTTATTTGCAATTTTACGTAACGATTCTTCAAGTTTTGCAGCTTTTTCCTCCAAATCTCTGTAACTTTCAAATTTTATATTTTTGAAATCCTTTTTATCCATACTTTTTTACAATTTTTCTTTTTCAACTTTTTTATCTTCGGCAGTATATAATACTTTTTCATAACGAAATTCAGCATCATTATCCTCTGTTTTTTTCTTTTCCAAAAATATTTCGGTAGTTTCAAGTTGAACAGTATTACCCCAGAGATATTCCAATCCGATTAATACATCGGCTATATATGGTTTGTAAAGTTGTTTTCCTTCGAACACATGAATCAGATACAGATTTTTTTCATTGGTTTTTTCTTTGTCAATTTTAATAAAAGGCGGATGATACAATGAATCCAAAATCATTTGTTTATAATCTTCGGCTCTACGACTTTTTACATAATACTGATAAACTCCCCTGTTTGCATCAAGTCTTTTGCCTGCAACAAATAAATCATGTTTATTTACAAAGTCCTGGTCAATAAAGGTATTTATCAAATTAAAATCGGTAAAATATTTTCTTACTTTAAAAATAGTATCATTCCCTTTCCCTGTTTTTTTGTTATATTCTTCTCTTTGATTTATATCATTTATTTTCTGATACTGATAAGAGAATTTTCCTTTATTTGCAAGCTCTTCAATATATTCAAAAAGTCTTAACCCGATTGCATAGGGATTAAGTCCCACTCTATTTATTGATGTAACTCCTGCGTTTATTTTTGCATAAGAAGTTTCCTTTCCTTTTATTCTTTCATCCGAAATAAACAATTTGTCGTGCCAGTAACTTGCCCAGCCTTCATTAAGAATTTTGGTACGCATCTGCGGAGAAAAATACAATCCTGTATTACGTATAATGATAAGCACCGACTTCATCCATTCATTTTTTTGTTTATTCAAAAAAACGGAATTATCAATTATATATTCCAAAATATCAATTTCGGACTTTTCATTGTCTATATAGTTTTTAAATTTATTCTCAAATTCGGGATATTTATTTTTTATCTCGTTAAAAAATACCGTTTCGGCAATTTCTTTATTTTCAACAGCGAGGCTGTTATATTTTTCAATATAATTTATAACGTCAACTTTTGATAAGTTTTCAATATCCTGAAGGAAAACATTAATAAAAAAGTCAATTTTTTTGCCGGGTTCTTTATCGGGTGAAAGTTGATGTTTCGGTAATGTTTTAAAATATCCGAGAATATTGTCAACACTACGACCGAATTCAATTATATAATCAAGCCATCTGCCGTGCTTTGCTCTTAACGATTCTATAAGTCTTTTATCCGCGAGTGCCGTTCCTACAAAATCATCATCCCATGTATTTTCAAACAATATATTATTCTGAAAAAAGTCAATATGAGCAATTACATGATAAAAAATCATAATATTCAACCAGTCGGGATTATTATCATTGTAAAAAGATATCGGAGGGCGTGAATTTATAACAGTTTCGTAAGGATTTGACGGATACAGTTTATATCTTCCTGCTTCTTTTAAAACCTCGACATCATTTACCCAGTAATTATATAATGTAGGAATCATTACTTTCGGAGAAAGATTTATCATATCTCTGTTGGTAACGATATATTCGAGGGTTTCGGAAGGAAAAACCAAACCTTTTCTGAAAGCTCTTTTTTTACAAGCTTCCATTATTTTTTTTGTATTTTGATCTATTAACTTCATTTCAATTTCTATCTTTCAAACGTGATCACATCATTCTTTTATCAATTTTTTAATCCCTTCAATTATTCTGCTTTCGGTTCCCTCCTCTGCGGAGAAACTGTCCATTCTGATTAATTCTTTTTGTTCTTTTAATAATCCTGACTCCTCAAAATATCTTTCTACTGTTGTTTGTCTGTTTGCAGCTCCCCATGCGTTTTTTGCAACGGTAACTCCCATTCTGTTTATTTTTGTAAGAAACCGGTTTACGGCTTCAACAGCCTGTCCTCCTGACTCTTCCCAGTCGTCTCCATCGGTACCGTGAAAAACATAAATATTATTATCCAAATGTAGTTGTTCTTTTTCAATAATATCCGCCACCATCTGATAGGCAGGATAAACATTCGTTCCGCCTGCAACATTTGATTTATAATATGTATAAAAATCTTCAACTTCTTTGGCTGCCGTATCGTGCAGAATAAATCTCACATCAACCTGATTTTGATACTGGTACATTAACCAGCTGTATATAAACAGATGTTGCGTTACGACAACTTCGGTAGGTTCTCCCATCATTGAACCCGAATAATCCCTGATAAAAAACACAACTGCCTGTGCCTCAAAATCTTTTTCTTTGGATAAAATCCTGAAAATTTTGTCTTTGGGATTTATTACCAAATCTTCAAAATTAAAAGGTTCACCGGGTTTCATCTTACCCAGCAAAATATTTGTTTCAATAATTTTTTTAAGTGTTGC
>SLSH01000275.1 GCA_007130555.1 Bacteroidales bacterium | reverse complement strand
CATGACCTTAAAGACCCTTTTAATGCATTACTGGGTTTTAGTACATTGCTAAAAAACAATTATGATTCTTATACCGATGAAAAAAGGAAATCTTTTATAAATAATATTGATAATATTACAAAAAACACTTTTAATTTTATTCAAAACATTCTAGAGTGGACTGCAACTCAAACAGGTAAAATCAGATATAATCCTGAAAATATATCTGTTAAATCAACAATTGACAAAAGTATGGAATTACTTGAAGATATTGCAAAAAATAAAGATATACAGATTATTAAAACAAATGAAGATGTTGAAGTATATGCCGATAAAAATATGATGGAAACCATTTTTAGAAATTTACTCTCAAATGCAATTAAATTTACCCCAAAACACGGTACAATTGCAATAGATCTTTCAAAAACAGATCCAAATACCGTTGTTAAATGTTGTATCGCTGATACAGGCGTTGGAATTTCCGATAAAGACTCTAAAAAACTATTTAATTCAAAAGAAACTATATCAACCCCCGGTACCGAAGGGGAAACAGGTATAGGTATAGGGCTAACGCTTTGCAAGGAATTTGTGGAAATTAATAAAGGCAAAATATGGCATGAACCGAATGGAGATAAAGGCACCAGACTTTGTTTTACAATTCCTGTCGGGAAAAAGTAGTTTTATGGTTTGTATTGTCCTAAAAAAGTTTACAGATTAATTTAAGTACATGACAAAACTTTATGTGATTAATTTTTGAATAAAATAACTGTCTTTATATGAGTATTTTGCAATAATCCTGCCACAAAAGCACTAAAACACTAAATTTCACGGAATAGTTCTGTGTAATTCCGTGCTTTAGTTTTTCCGTGGCGAAAATCAGTAGTCATAAATCTTTTAAAAAAGTTTTGTCATGTACTAAACAGATTAATTTAATAACTAATACTATATTAATACATTAACAAAAAAACAACTAAAAACCAATACTAAAAAAGCTATTAAAAACATCTCAATACTCAGAATTATCACAAATATTTTGTTTTGTATAAAAAAAACATAGAAAAAATTTGCTTTTTACTATTTAATTTTGTATCTTTACACTTTATTTAATTTCAACACCAAATCATAATGTCGGAAAAAAAAGAAAAATATACGATACTTCTTGCTGATGATGACTATTTGAATCATCTGTATTATAAAGAAATACTGTCTCCCGAACTATTTGACATTATTTATGTTTTAAATGGCAGAGATGCAATATTTGAATGTCGTGAAAACTCTGATATTGATTTGGTTCTGATGGATATGAGAATGCCATATATTGATGGTAAGCGGGCAATAAGTAAGATTCGTCAGTTTAACAAAGATTTGCCTATACTTATCCAATCTGCTTACACATCTTCTGATGACGAAAAATTAGCATCATCCATACGTTTTATTGACTATATATCAAAACCCGTAAAAGAAGAAGAATTATTAAAAAAAGTAAATAAGTTGTTAGATAAAAATAAAAACTAACAAAAATCCCTTTGTCTTTTTGCTTCGTAAATAAACAAAGCCGCTGCTACCGAAACATTTAAAGAGTCTATATTTCCATAAACCGGAATTTTTACAAGACTATCTGCTTTTCTTAACATTTGATTTGAGATGCCTTTCTCTTCCGAACCAAGCATAATTGCCAACGGAAGTTTTAAATCTTCGTTGTATAATAAATTACCTGCCTTTTCGCTTGCCGCAACAACTTTAACTCCCATTTGCTGTAATAATATTATTGTATCAAAAAGATTTTTTTCTTTACAAACAGGGATACTGTTTAATGCTCCTGCCGAAGTTTTAATTGCGTCGGAAGTAATACTAACAGAGTTTCTTTCAGGAATTATTATTGCATCCACTCCGGCACATTCGGATGTACGGGCTATGGCTCCGAAATTACGGACATCGGTAATACTGTCGAGGATTAATAATAAAGGAATTTTTCCTTTTTCAAAAATACCGGTTACTATATCTTCGAGATTAAAATATTCTACAGGAGAAACAAATGCAACAACCCCCTGATGGTTTTTTGTGGTAATCTTATTAATTTTTTCTATGGGAACATATTGAATCTGTATATCATATTTTTTAAGGTCCCTTAATAATTCTGAAATTAATTCCCCTTTAAGATTCTGCTTTATAAGAACTTTATCGATTGTCTTTCCTGCACTTACAGCTTCGATAATCGATCTGATACCGAAAATAAAATTTTTCATATTTTATCGCTTGTTAATAAAAAAATCCTGCCTGCCCTCCATGTTGATATTGCTTGTCCCCAAATCGTTTGATACGTAGTGTTTCTTCTGAGTTTATATTCATGTCCAAACACAGGATGTTCTTCTTTATAAAAAATAAAACTTAATCCCGATATTTCCGGATTTTCTCCGTAAAACCATTCCTCAGCATCCTGATTTCGCCTGACGGCAGACGGGGCTCCAAATATAATATATATCATTCCTCTGTCGCTCTTAAAACCTTTCCGGTAATCTGTAAAAAAATTATTTGCAAGTTGAACCCTATTATAAAAAACTCTTATTTGTTCTTTTGCAATTCTTACGTCATTAGATTTTGAAAACCAAAACTCATCAATACTTTCCTTTAAGTTCTCCGATTTTTTAATTTCATTATATTCTCTTCTGGTACAAAAATGTTGCAAAGGCTCAAGCATTTGACTTACAGTTTTAATTTTAGGGAAAAACTGTCCTGCATTTAATAAAATTAAACCCGAATTATCATTTTCGGATGCCTGAAAAAAATAAATCCCTTTATTTTCAAATTGAATTGTATCTCCAAATTTATAATGATAAACGGAGTCAGGAATTTGAAAAGACGATGAACTTCTAGCCGTAGATGCCGGAGGACTGGGCATATAATCATCAAAAGCATAATAATTAACGGTAACGGATTTGTTTTTAATTCGTCCGGATGTGATTTTATAATTCTTGCCTGAATATACTATATTATTATATTTTGGTTCGACGGGTTCTCCCATAGATTCCACAAAATAATTTTCACCCGAAAAAACATCAGATTTATCTATTTCAAATAAAAATCTTTTGTTGGCATTTGTAGTTCTGCAGTAAAAAATAATCATAAGAACATAAGACTTGTTTTCAGGGGTATTTATTTTAAAAAATGATGAGAAGCTATCGGATATTCTTTCCTTTTTTACAACATAATTGACGCTTGCACTATCAATGATATTATAATTATCAGCATCTCTTAAAATATATCTTACACCATACCTATACTCACTGCTTTTAACATTTTTCGGAGAAAAATTTAATTCATTAACGTATTGTTTAAAAAAAACCGCACTGGTTAATTCTTCGTTATGATAAATAAGGCATTCGGGATTAATTATTAATTTTCCGGGATTGTATAAAAAAGCTAAATTAAATTTACTAAAATCCGATTGATTTTGAGAATATGTATTACAGCAATTATAAAAAATAATTACAATTATTATAAATATGTATTTTATACTATTCTTTATCATCATCTACTACGGGGATATTAAATTTTCTGTACATATCGCGTTTAAATCTTCTCATATGACTTGAACTGCCTAATCCGTATATATAACGAGGACCTTCATCGTCTTTTAACTCTCTTTGTGCAGGTCTTGTATCATATACTTCTTTGTTAAATTCTTCGTCTGATGAGATTCCTGTATAATTTCCTGCACTATATCTAAAATAGTACCATGTATCCGAGTCAGGTTCCAGAAGCATTTCAAACACATCTCCGCGTCTGGAATTTTCAATTTTTATAAACCCGAATACATATCTGTTCACTTGTTCTCTTTCCATATTTGCGATACCGATTGGTCCATAATGAACAAAACTGTTTAATTCGGGATACCATATAAATTTAAGTTCTGTAAGGATTATTTTATTTTGCAATTCCCTTGGCATCCTTCTGTAATTACCCATACTTAAATTAGATATCCATTCATCCGCTTGTTCGGTTCCAAGATATTCTACAATAGCTTTTTCATAAGTTCTGTCCCTCAAATTTAATCCCATTAATCCCCGTGTTTTACTAATTTGTCCTGCCATCAAACCAATGGCATTACTATTAAAATATGCTTCCATTATCATTGACACAAAAAAGTCCACAGTATCTGCTTCGGGATTATATCTGAAACTTCCGATTATATTTGGTTTAAACTGACCGAAATCATTACTGAAATTCATTTTACCTTCGCCATATACATTACAAATAAATCTATGCATTTCAATATAATTTCCCGGTAAACTTGTTTCAACCATTTTATCCTTTTGCGCTATTTTATAATTTCCGTCTTCAATATCAAAATACAAATATCCGTCAACAGAAAATATTTCCTGATCATTTTGAGTGGTTTTTCTGGTTAAAAACGTAGGATATACTTGTCTGGCTTGCGTTAACAAGAGCCCTGTTGACAATCTGTTTTGGTTTATATCAAATAGCGGGGTGCTGATTGGTATATATATATCTTCGGGGTCAATGATTTCTTTAAATTTAATCCAATTTGCCTGAAATTTTTCGCATTCGTGCATTGTTTTAACAGATCCGTCAAATTCCAAATGTTGTTGATTGGCATATAAATTAACTTTACCAAAGAAATGATAATTAGGGCTTATCATAAAATCATCGGGTTCAACGACATCTGCACTTGCAATAGTTTGTCCCGTATTATCAACATCAATTTTATTTAAGTGTACTTTCTGTACATTTTGCATTGCATCAATAAAGTCATAATCACCGTGTCCCAAATAATGTCTTCGTCCCTTGATGTTAATTTCGGCATCGTATATGTTATGATATCTAGTTATATTATTAGCTGTAATTGTTCCTCTTTCTATAGGGTCCATTACGGCATTCCTTTTAACTATTAATTGTTTATTTTCAGGAAATATAGTTGCATCGGCTACTCTTATAAATTCCACTCCTTCGGCAGTGATTATATGGGCTCTGTAATTATATCTGGCTTGGGGAGCAACAAAACTCAAAGAATCTTGTTGAGGATGTATAGATGTAAATCGTGGACCTTCCAGAAATAAATCTTCCCATTGTTGAGGATTTGATTCCGCATCAACATTTTCAAGCTGAGCTAAAGCATCGCTGCTGGCACTTATTGCAATTTCATCAGCATCCATATACCATGAAAGTTCGTTCATTTCACTTATATATTGGTTTCTTGGAAATCTCCAGATCGTACTTTCGCCATTTGTTTTAAATGTACCTTTTCTTGCAATAAAATCAACAGTAGCATTAACATTGTCGGATTCAAAATCTACATTAAGTACATCTTCGGTAAATATATCAAAAGCGGCAGTATCACTATTAATAATATCTTTTTTAAAATCAAATTGATTAGAAGTTAATCTGGCATTGGTAAATTCTACAACCCCGTCTCCCAAAAGTCCTTCACTAGTTAAATTCAAGCTTCCGTCTAATGTGGTCTGTTCGTCATACATTATAAATTCATCTGACTTGTTTCTTATATTAAATTGATCTTCTCTTATCAGCCATCTTAATGTATTATCCGTACCGCTTACATCGGGATATTGAACAGGAGATTCTCTGGCGGCAATATTCATTTTTTCGGAATGTCCGTGAAGTGAATCAATAAAGAAAACCAGATAATCTGCATTAAAATCGGCTGACAAATACTCTATTCTGCCTTTACCTCTCAATCCGTGATTACTCAAATCTACTTCGTGCCAATACGTCGCCAGTCCATCATACAAGGGATATCCAAGCGGACCTGTATTGGTATTAAATCCGAGCGAAAAGTCATCTTTTCTGTGTATAAGTTTTTCTTTAATATCAGGAAATATTCCGCCGGAAACTAATGTTCCTTCAAAAACCAGATTATCTCCCGAATGTCCGCTTATACTATCAATAACAAACGGGTCAACTTCAAAATAAAACCTGTTTCTGTCATAAATACCACCATAAATATCCGGTCTGTCGAAATAAACATAAGAATTCGTATGTGTAATAAATTGTGGATATTCGGGATAATTACTACGACCACTTTTATTCATAGGTTCATCAATGTAAAACTCTCCGCTGATACCCTCCAGTTTATTTCTTACAATAGCAAGTCTGGGCTCTCCTCTTTCATCCAGATATGGTGTTTCTGCAACCATTTTCATCGAATCACAATTTGGCAATTCAATTTTAAATTTTTCGTAATCAAATTTAAAATTATTCCCGTAATAATAAAATTGCCCTGCCTGTATTGTTCCGTTAAATGTAAAACTCCTGTTTTTTTGTAAATTAATTTGATGATCAATCGGATGAACTCTTACATTTTGAGAATCTGAAAGATGAACAGCCGTAATTCCATTGATTTTTAAATCATAATTTAAAAGACTTAATTCTGCATTTGATTTACTTGCGTCTGTTCTGCTGTGAAATTGTAGCACATCTGAATCTCTGGCTCCTACGTGAGCTTCAAGAAACCTTGAGGCTTCGGGGTAAACTCTGATAATATCGGATTGCGGATCATAAAACAGATAATTTCTATAAGCTAAGTCCAGCACCATTCTTCTTACTTGTGTATCTCCGTATCCCATATATTTTGCAAGGTCATTAAGAAAATATTCAGTATCTTTCCATACGGTAGCAAAACTTGTAACTACTTCAAGAGGATGACGCGGATCCCGTTTCTGAATATCACGATATCTTTCTCTACGATAATAATCTACGGATTCAAAAAAAGATTCATTCGGAACTCCCGGAGTTGAAATCATTGATAATTCAATTTTAAATTTATCAATAAACCAACTTAAATGAGTAAAATCCATATTTAATTGATGATATGAATTTACAAAACCAACCTTAGACATACCCTCTTTTGTTCTTATCAATTCCAGTAATCCTATCTTATTATTAAATTTAAATCTAAGATTTGGATGATATATTGAATCTTCGGAAATTTGAATGGTTACCGTAGTGTTATCCGAAAGAATAAAATCTCTGTCAATAATAAACCTTTGCGACAATGCTGTAAAACTGACACTATCGTTCTTGACAATAGAAATTCTGGCAGGCTTATCTATTGTACCGCTACCTATAAAACTACGTCCCTGAATACTAAAACCTCCCTCATAATCAAGTCCTTTTACTAAATTTCTGATAACAAAATGCTGTTGATAAGACACAAATCTCGGATAATTGGAGCGTGATGGATCTTCGATATTACGGGTTTTATCAATCAAACGACCTCGCATAGGAGTTCTAAAAAAAATTGAATTTGTAAATAGTACAGAATCTGCAGTATAACTAACATTACGTAAGTCAATACTGTAATCGGATAATTCGGCAATAATACTGTCCCTACCGTATCCAACTCTTTCCCATGTTACAAAACCTCCCTTTCCGTTCCATAATTTTCTGTCCGGGAAATATTCTCCGTTTGTCTTTTCTATTTTAAGACTATCAACATTTTGGTAACCGACAAGATTAATTTTATGGAAAAGAATCTTAAATTCATTATTTTCATAAAAAATCGAAAAATTATTGTTTTCTGCTTTCCATAATGTACGCGGATTTTTACAAACAATATCTCTTTCCACTAATCTGTTTATATTTAACATATAATCAGAAACGTCCCGTAAATTAGGACGTCTTACTGTCAGCAAATCTATTAGAGCTGTTTCATAATTATTATAACATTCGGCACTAATATTTTTTCGCTTAAATGCCATTATATTTGCCGCCAAACATACAAAATCAGGATATTCTTTACATCCTTTGCTACCCATAATATTGGCAGTTTCGATAAAATTTATCTTCTCTTCATAACTTAAAATATCACTTGTCCAGAAATTAATAAACTCCCGCCGCAAATTATCATCACCTTCTCTTACTTCTCCCGAAAACCTTAATGTTGAACCAAAATCTCTGTGAAATCTTTCTACATCCGTGGTAAACATTTCCTGAGTACTGGCAGAAAACATAAAACATATCAAAAAGATAAATAATATATTTACTTTTTTTGATTTTAAACAGTTTATCAAGCTATATGTTAAGAAATTAGATGTTTGTTGTTGCATAATTCTATTTTTTTATAAAAACCATTCCTGCCCAGTTATTTTTATCAATTTCTTTAGCAAAAATTAATCCGAAATTTTTACATGCTCTTTTAATTTCATCCGATTCATTTGAATAAAAACCGCTTAATATAAGCATGCCTTTTGATTTAAGTTTTTTAGCATATTCCCGAATATCATGCAATATTACATTAAATGTAATATTTGCCAAAATAATATCATAAGTTTTATTTTTTATTGAATAAACATCTCCTTTAATAACTTCAATATTTTTACAATTATTTATTTTGGAATTTTCTATACTGCCGGCACATGCAATTCCGTCAATATCTATTGCCGTAATCAAATCTGCTCCAAGTTTAGAAGAAAATACAGATAAAATACCTGTCCCGCAACCTATATCCAATACCGAGAAATCTTTGATTTTTAATTCCGATAACAATTTACACATTAAAAATGTTGTTTCATGATGCCCTGTCCCGAAAGGCATTTTAGGCTCAATTATAATTTCATGTTTTATATTATTATCCGGCTTATGAAAAGGTGCTCTTATAAATAATATATCATCCAAAACTACAGGCTTATAATTATTTTCCCACTCTTCGTCCCAGTTCTTTTCAGGAATATTATTTATTTCATATTTTAATTTAAAATTATCTAATATTTTTTTTGTTTTTATTTTATCAAAATCCTTTTCGAAAATATAAGCAAATAATTTATTATCATCTTCTAAAAAAGAATAAAAGCCTAATTGAGATAAATAAGCAATAATAATTTCTGTCAAATCATTATTTTTGGATTTAATTTGTGTAGATAATTCTAAGTATTTCATCTGTTAATTACACTACTTTAATTATTTCAATAAAATCGTCCGCTTTCAATGAAGCTCCGCCAATTAATCCTCCATCAATATCGGGTTGCTTGAATAATTCTCCTGCATTATCAGGCTTTACGCTGCCTCCGTACAAAACGGGTATTTTATCTGCAATAGCTTTGCTGTATTTTTCGGAAGTTATTTTTCGGATATATTCGTGCATTTCTTGTGCCTGTCCGGGACTTGCATTAACGCCTGTTCCAATTGCCCAGACAGGTTCATAGGCTATTATAACTTGTTCGATATTAAATTTATCCAAATGAAAAATACCTGTATTTATCTGTTTTTCAACTACTTCAAAATGTTTGCTTTCATTTCTTTCTTGGAGACTTTCTCCACAACAAAAAATCGGAAACAATTCATTTTTTATGCATAGATTAATTTTTTTTGCAATAATTTCATCTGTTTCCGAAAAAAACTGTCTTCTTTCGCTATGACCAATGATAATATAATTAGCTCCTGTACTTTTTATCATACCGGCAGATACTTCTCCCGTATATGCTCCGGATTCTTCTGATGCACAATTTTGAGCAGCAACCGAAATTTTAGTCAAATCTACGGTATTTACAATTTTATATAAATGAGTAAAAGGTACTCCCAAAATAATTCCGGCATAAATATTTGTGTTTGATTTTGCGTACAAATTTATTTTTTCCGCAAGTTCTTGCCCTTTTTTTAGGCAGGTATTCATTTTCCAGTTACCTGCAATAATTTTTTTTCTCATATTTTATCTGTTTTGAATAAACTTATTTTTAATTAACCAAATCTGAATATTAAAAATTAAATAAATTATAAAAATAAACACCAATAAATATATCCATATCAAATTACGTTTATATTTATAATTATATTCGCTTAATACGTATCCTGCCAAATCCGTATCAAGTTCTTTAATTTCAGGAATATTTTTATGTGACCATTTATTTAATATGGTACCGTTTTTTAATAAAACCAATCCCGGATTTGACCGCACAATAGTTTTTAAAGTAGCGGAATTCATATTGTAGAAATTACAATAGAAATCATTTTTTTCAATAAAATTTTCTACTTCATCTTTTGATGAACTTGTTAGGCAGTAAATTTTATAAGCATTTTCATTACAATATTGCACAATGTTTTTAATTTTCTGAATATTTCTAATTTTAGTTTTATTTATTTCCGGCATTATTACAAAAAAATAATAATTATCATCAGGTAAAATCATATTTGTAATATTTGCTCCTTCTGCATATTGTTTCTTTAAAACAGTTGAATCTATATAATATCCTGCTCCGGCAAATATCCATGTATCATCCGGCAGTTCGGATATTATAAATTCCTTTATACTATCAGAAGATTTATTCCGGTAATAGAACTCAATTTTTTCGGGATTTAATTCCTTATGATAATTTATTTTTGTAAAAATCCATGAAGTATCAGGCAATTGGTTAATTTTAAAAGAATTCTCTTCTCCGTTTTTTTCATAAATAAACTCGGCTTCCAAAAGATTTATCAATGTGTCATTTATAACAATATTAGTTTCTGTTTGTATCGGACTGATAATAAAATTTTGAACAGTCGGCTGATAACGTTTTTTAATATAACTATCTGCTTTGCTTTCAGGGATTTTCATTCTTTCAATTATATTGGCTCCAATATTATAAGGTCTGAAATCTAAAACCGGCAGATTGTTTAAAGAATAAATACTTATCCCAAAACCTGTAATAAAGAATAAAAATAAAAAAATTGACTGAAAAAATTTATTAAAATAAGGTTTAAATTTTTTTCTTCTGATAAATATTATTACTGCAAAAATAAACAAAACAATATTTTTATAAAATAACTGCATGTAAGTAAAGTTAATCGCGTCTCCATAACATCCGCATTCCTTAATGGGGTTTGTAATAACAACCCATAAAGATAACGGGATAAATACTGCCATAAAAAACATAAATCCCCATGATGCCAATCTGGGAAAAACATTTAGAAGTAATAATAATCCTATGATGAATTCGGTAACACAAATTATTATCGCTAAAAAAAGTACAACCGTATTCAAAAAATCAAGATTCAGGGCAATAAAATAATCTGTAAATTTATATGCAAATCCAAATGGATCTATTAATTTAACAAATCCTGAAAATGTAAACATTAATCCTGCCGCAATCCTAATAATGCTTATTAATAATTTCATTTTTTAAAAACATAAAAATATTACCCCAAAAATAAATAATTTCATGATGTTTAACAAATAAGTATTTAAATTTAACTCATAGCCGTTTATTACTTATATTTAAAGATTATTTTTATCAAAAAACATATTCCAATAATAAAATAAATCAGCTAAAATCATTTGAAATTTTATTATCCGATAAATATTTTATAAATATTATTTGTTATTTAATATCTTATTATATATTTTTACATCGTTAAGTATTTTGTTGTATT
>SLSH01000413.1 GCA_007130555.1 Bacteroidales bacterium | reverse complement strand
CAGAATTCGCGGCGATGGCAACGTTGGTGATTCCCTCGAAAACACAGCCCTGTATTGTATAATCATCACCACTGAAAATCTTGACTGCAGAAATCGTCCTGCTCCCGGGTGAGGGAAAATACAGATCCTGCAACACTACGTGTGACGCATCACCTTCCAGGTTTATCAGGTTTTGAGTTACAGAGGTCGTTATGTACGCGGGATCCGCGGGATCCAGCGAACCGATTACGATGGGAGAATCCGCGGTTCCCCGAGCACCGTTCAACCTGCAACGGTCATGCTCACCCGGTTCGAGAAGTATCGTCGTCCCGGGCTCAGCGCTGTTCGCGGCCGAACACCAGTTCTCGCCCGGTGAAAAAATCAGGGGTTCCGCCCTGCTCAACCCGGGTGCCGCCAAAAAAACCACCCAAAGTGAAAAAAACCAAATGCGTGATTTCATGATCAAAACCTCCTGGATCATCCTGCAATCATTAACGTGCGTTTCTATCTTCTCTTCTGCAGAGTTATTCCTGCAGGGTTTCTGATGCTTGTTTTCGTTCCTTGAGCGTTAAGTTCGATTTTTGTGCCATTTTTCGTCTCCTGACCTTGCATCATACTTTTTCTCCTTCGGTCAGGAAACTCTCAAGTGTTCGACTCCAGTTTTAGGCGAGCAAGACATTTTTTAGTAAAAACCGGGTCCTTGATAGGTTTTCCGGTTCGGGCGGCTCTTCTTTCCTTCAAGGTGTGGGCTTCATCCAGTTGTTTAATAAAAAGCAGGTAGGTAAGTTGTTCTATGACTGAAAGGGGGTTGAAATTCCTCCGGACCACATAGTGTCCCAAATGCGGTCAATTTTGGATTTCAGTTCGCCGGTAATCATAAACTACACACACTCCTTCAAAGGTTTTTTCAACAGCCCATTTTTCGGATTTTTCAAAGATTATTCTCATCCGGCCGGGTTTTCAAGAGCTTTGGAAACGGAGTCGATGTTCCCGCAAAAACGGAGCCTTTGAAACCACCGCTTGGTAGGATCCAGTGTGTTATGATACAAGCCGCTCCTGAGATGACGTATGTCGAGGCATTACATTTTCAAGGAGAAGAAGGATGAAAAAGGTTTTTCTGATAGCGCTGGTTGCTTTTGTTTACGCCGGTTGCGGCGGGGGTAAGGACGGAGCGTCGTGTACTGTTGTGGAAAACACGGACGGGACCTACAGTGTTGTATGCGATGACGGCACGTCGGTTACTTTTTCGGATGGTACAGACGGCACGAAAGCACTTGTAAAGACTTCCGAAGAACCACCTGGAGACAACTGCCCTAACGGTGGAATAAAGATTGAATCGGGCATTGATGACGGTGATGGAAACTTCGTTGGAGATCCCGAAGTCACATACGTCTGCGATGGAGAAAGTGGTCAAGATGGCCAGGACGGTCAAGACGGCGCTAAGGCACTTGTGAAAACCTCCGAAGAACCACCTGGAGAAAACTGCCCTAACGGTGGGATCAAGATTGAAGCAGGCATTGACGACGGTGACGGAAACTTTGTTGGTGAACCCGAGGTTACATACGTTTGCGATGGAGAAAGCGGGGAGGATGGGGTTTCCATGCTAATGATCACAGAAGAGTTGGAAGAGGGAGATCCTGATTGCCCCACCGGCGGAATAGTCGTTCATACCGGAGCGGATACGAATGGAAACGGGGTTCTGGATGAAGACGAGATTACCAGCACGAACTATCTGTGCAACGGTGAGGACGGGGAAGATCTTCTTCTTGCTGGAATACTCGAAGGCTCATACACGATCAGAAACAACATGGACATTCACTTTCTTTCATCCATCACCGAAATTACGGGAGATTTGATAGTCAATGGTACAGGTATTACCAGTTTGTCTTTGCCCGTTCTTGAATATGTCGGGGGAGATTTGAGCATAACTTCTAACAATTATCTTATAAACATCGACATTTCTGCACTGACCTCGGTTTGGCGTTTGTCGATTTTCTCCAACGCTTCACTTACCACCATAGACCTTCCTGCGCTCGATTCGGTTGGGTCGAGTTCGACGATTCAAAATAACGCTGCACTGACCACCATAGAACTACCTGCGCTCGATTCGGTTGGGTCGAGTTTGACGATAGGTGGTGCGGGTGCCGGCAACCCTTCTCTTACTACTATAGAACTCCCATCGCTCACTTCGGTTGGGAGTTTGTCGATTTCGTATAATTACGCTCTCACCACCATAGAACTACCTGCGCTCGAATCGGTTGGGGGGAACTTGTCGATTCGGGATAACACTGTTCTCTGCAATTCTATTGCGATAGCGATTCGTGACCAGTTGATAGCAGCGGGGTGGACAGGGTCTTCAACTATCTCGGGTAACGACAACGACTGTTGAGGTTTGGAAAAAGGTACACATTTCCTGTTACAGAATGAGACAATTTGAAACAGTATGGGCTCTTGACCTTTTGTTTCTGTTCTGGATTTTTCTATCCGGGATCTTGTGAACGACTATGGTGCGCATTCACAAGTCGCGCCGGATTTAATCTATGCTTGCATATTGTGTGGCTGAACCGGCGACCGGCAGGTTGAACGGAGCGATTAAAAACTCTTGGACGCTATGGCCACACTACTTCCACCGGGGTATATCTGTCTGTGGTCGTCCCATCGCCGAGTGCGCCGTACCCATTCCATCCCCAGCACCAGACCGTTTTGTCATCCTTCAAGGCGCAGGTGTGACTACCTATAGTCGAGATCGCAGATACATCCGTCAATCCAACAACCTGAACCGGGGTGTCTCTGTTGGTAGTTGTTTCATCACCAAGTCGACCGTGAAGGTTGTTACCCCAGCACCAGACCATCTTGTCATCCTTCAAGGCGCAGGTGTGAGTGTAGCCGCTTGAGATCGTGGAAACATCCGTCAATCCAAGAACCT
>SLSH01000299.1 GCA_007130555.1 Bacteroidales bacterium | reverse complement strand
TCTTACAAGAATTGATTCGGGATAATTTTTTGCTTCGTCAGCAAAGAAAACAACTTGTCCTGTTGATGCACCCGGAGATGCAGGAAGTCCTTTTGCCATAATTTCTGCCTCACTAATTGCCTTTTTATCAAATACGGGATGAAGCAATTCGTCTAATTTATTTGCGTCAAGTCTTAGCAATGCCTCTTTTTCGTCAATCATACCTTCTCTTACCATATCCATTGCAATTTTAACCATAGCAGCACCTGTACGTTTTCCGCCACGTGTCTGGAGTAGCCATAGTTTTCCGTCCTGAATGGTAAATTCTAAGTCTTGCATATCTTTATAATGTGTTTCTAATTGCTTTTGAATTGTAAATAATTCATTATAAGCTTTGGGCATAACTTCTTCCAGTGAAGGATATTTAGAAGCTCTTTCTTGTTCGGATACTTTTGCAAGTTCTGCCCATCTTAAAGAGCCTTCTTTGGTTATTTGCTGAGGAGTACGAATTCCTGCCACAACGTCTTCGCCTTGTGCATCAATCAGATATTCTCCGTTAAAAATATTCTCTCCTGTTCCGGAATCTCTTGTAAAAGCGACACCCGTTCCCGAGTTTTGTCCCATATTACCAAATACCATAGCTTGCACATTAACTGCAGTCCCCCATTCATCAGAGAATTTGTTCAGCATACGGTAATACTTTGCACGGGGAGTATTCCATGAGTTAAATACAGCCATTACAGAGCCCCATAATTGTTCCCACGGGCAATTCGGAAATTCTTTTCCTGTTTGTTTTTTAATAGCTTCTTTAAATCTTGCGACCATTTCTTTTAAATGATTAACACTTAGTTCGGTATCATTTTCAATTCTGTTTTCTTCTTTTATATGGTCAATTATTTCCTCAAAAGGATTATGGTCTTCTTTTGTAGCTGCTGTAATACCCATAACCACATCTCCGTACATTTGGATAAAACGGCGGTATGAATCCCATGCAAATCTTTCGTTCCCTGTTCTTTTTGCAATTCCTTCAACAGCTTTATCATTTAATCCAAGATTAAGTACCGTATCCATCATTCCGGGCATAGAAACTCTTGCTCCCGAACGTACAGATAATAGTAATGGATTTTCATCCGACCCGAATTCGGAACCCATAATTTTTTCCAGATATTTAACGGCTTCTTCTACCTCGGTTTTTAGTAATTCAACAACTTTTTCTTGTCCCAGTTTATAATACTCTGTACAAACTTCGGTTGTGATTGTAAATCCGGGAGGAACGGGTACTCCCATAAGGTTCATTTCAGCAAGATTTGCTCCTTTTCCGCCCAGTAAATTTTTCATACCGGTATTACCTTCAGCTTCTTTATTTCCAAAGGTATAAACACGTTTTAATTTTGTCATTTTCAAATAGATTTATAGTTAATATTACATTTAATACTCAAAAATTCATTTCACAAAAATAAAAAAAAAAAAATAATTACATGTTTTGGAGCACAATTCTTTTTGCAAATCTTTTTACAAAATTGTTTAAAAAAACTTCTTGATTTAATATTTTACATTGTAATAATTGTGTAATTTTATGCAGACTTTTTTTTATGATTGATAATTTAACAAGAGATAAAATAATTGAGGCATCACAAATTGTTGATGTAATTCAGGATTTTATAACACTAAAAAAACGTGGTGTTAATTATCTCGGGTTATGTCCTTTTCATAACGAAAAGACCCCTTCGTTTACGGTCAGTCCCGCAAAAGGAATTTTTAAATGTTTTGGTTGCGGAAAAGGCGGGAATGCAGTAACTTTTTTAATGGACCATGAACAGTTAAGTTATCCCGAGGCATTAAAATATCTTGCAAAAAAATACGGGATTGAAGTTGAGGAAAGAGAGCTAACCGAAGAAGAAAAAAAACTTGGTTCGGAAAGAGAAAGTTTGATGATTGTAACTTCTTTTGCCGCCAGACATTTTGCCGGTAATCTGCAAAATTCAGAGGAGGGAATAGAAATCGGACTAAGCTACATAAAAGAGAGAAAATTTAATAAAGAAATAATTGAAACTTTTCAACTCGGATATTGTATTGATGAACGGGAAAGTTTTACAAATGCAGCATTAAAAGCAGGATATAAGATTGAATTTTTAGAGAAGTCAGGTCTTACAATTGTTAAAGATAATTTTCGTGCCGACAGATTTTCGGGAAGAGTAATGTTTCCGATTTTCAATTTATCGGGTAATGTAATAGGATTTGGAGGCAGAACATTAAAATCTGATAAAAAAACCGCAAAATATATCAACTCTCCCGAGTCATCAATTTATAGTAAATCAAAAGTTTTATACGGACTTTTTCAAGCCAAAAACGAAATCGTAAAAAATGATAAATGTTATCTGGTAGAAGGATATACAGATGTATTGTCGCTTTTTATGTCGGGAGTTAAAAATGTTGTTGCATCATCAGGAACATCATTAACAGAAGAACAGGTAAGGCTTATCAAAAGATTTACCGAAAATATTACCATATTGTTTGACGGTGATACAGCAGGAATAAAAGCATCTTTAAGAGGTATTGATATGTTTCTTAAGCAAGGGATGAATGTAAGAGTTGTTTTATTTCCCGAAGGAGAAGACCCCGACTCTTTTGCACAAAAACATAATAATACCGATTTAATTAAATATATAAATTCAACCGAACAGGATTTTATAAAATTTAAGACAAAATTATTATTTGAAGAATCCAAGAACGATCCGATAAAAAGAGCTACATTAATAACTGATATTGTTAGGTCTATTGCTTTAATAGACAATAATATAAAACAAGCGGTATATATTCAGGAATGTTCGGGGTATTTAAATATGGAAGAGAGTGTAATTTACTCCGAAATCAGAAAAATACGGAAAAGAAATATTGAAAGCGAGCAAAAATCAAAACAAATAAGTG
>SLSH01000401.1 GCA_007130555.1 Bacteroidales bacterium | reverse complement strand
ATTTGAATATCCGCAATGGTTGGCAGTCAATACATAAGGTGTATAATCCTGTGCCGTATTATTTACCAATGATCCCGAACACCAGTTGCTACTGGAACCGTCTGTAATTTTTATTTTAACGATTCCTCTTTTTTCATCCTGCCAGTTATTTCCTTCAGGATTACAATTTACATCCACCATACAGCTATAGTCTGCTTTTAAATCAAATTCTTTAATATCCGCATAATACCCTATAACTCCGTCAACACCTCTGTAATAATAATCTACTTTAAAAATCCCTATTGAAACTTTTTGTTTTTCTGTATCTGATACATGTCTTTTAATTGAACTTAAATATCCATCATTAGGTTGGTAATATTCCAAAGTAATATATTCTCCCTGTATAATTTCGGTTGCAAACCAGCCTTCATTCGTATTATTAAATTCCGTAAAAGCTCCTATAACTTGTCTTTTATTCTCATTATATAAAAATAATTTACCACCGAAAGGTATATATAAATCCTGATAATAAAGAGCCAAACCTTTTGCATCTTTACTATGAATTTTTAAACGCCATATACTACCTCCGCAAGGCAAATCCGTCCATGTACCCGAATTATCCATATTAAGGTCAACGTCAATGGCGACTCCTATTCTGTACAATTCTCCATTTTCATCATTGAATTTATCTTCTTCCATAATTTTGACAAAATCGGGTTTTGGCAAAGTTATCATATCAATATTATCACTTTTTAAGTCATGCTTAAAACTTGGAGGCGTTCCTCCCTGACTGATTTGCGAATAAGAATACACACTTATTAATACAGCCAAAACTAATAAAAAACAGTATTTTTTTTTCATAATCAGAAATTTACATATTAAAATTTTAAAAAAATGATATACATACTAAACTTTTTACAAATATATTAAAAATTATTATAGTGAAAAAAATTTAAAAAAAAAATTAGTCTAATTTTAAAACTGCCAAAAATGCAGACTGCGGAACCTCAACGTTTCCAACTTGTCTCATTCGTTTTTTTCCTTTTTTCTGTTTTTCAAGAAGTTTTCGTTTACGGGTAATATCTCCTCCGTAACATTTTGCCGTAACGTCTTTTCTTAGGGCTTTAACTGTTTCGCGAGCAATAATTTTACTGCCTATTGCAGCCTGAATAGCTACGTCATATTGTTGTCTGGGAATAAGTTCTTTTAATTTTTCACACATTCTGCGTCCCAGCGGATAGGCATTATCAAAATGAGTAAGAGTTGATAATGCATCAACCATATCTCCGTTTAATAAAATATCAAGTCTTATAAGTTTTGACGATTTATATCCTGTCTGATAGTAATCAAAAGATGCATATCCTTTAGAAATACTTTTTAATTTATCGTAAAAATCAAAAACGATTTCTCCCAGGGGCAAGTCAAAACTTAATTCGACTCTGTCGCTAGTTAAATATATCTGATTAAGTAAAGTCCCTCTTTTATCAAGGCAAAGTTTAATTATCGGACCTACCCATGCGGCTTTGGTTATTATTGTACCTTTAATAAAGGGTTCTTCCACTCTGTCCATAATGTTTGCAGACGGCATACCTGAGGGATTATGAACTTCAATCATTTCTCCTTTTGTTGTATATGCTCTGTATTTAACATTTGGTACAGTTGTAATGACATCCATGTCAAATTCTCTGTCTAATCTTTCCTGTATTATTTCCATGTGAAGCAATCCCAGGAAACCGCAACGAAAACCAAAACCGAGAGCTGCCGAAGATTCAAGAGTAAATGTTAATGATGCGTCATTAAGTTGAAGTTTTTCAATAGAATTTCTAAGTTCTTCGTAATCATCTGCATCAACGGGATACATTCCTGCAAAAAGCATAGGTTTAACTTCTGAGAAACCTTCAATAACTTTTTTGCAAGGGTTATCAACATGAGTAATGGTATCTCCGACTTTTACTTCACTTGCAGTTTTTATTCCTGAAATAATATATCCCACGTCTCCTGCGTATAAAGTTTGTTTAGGTTGCAGTCCTAATTTCAGGACTCCAATTTCATCTGCATGGTAATCATTTCCGAGATTAACAAACTTAACATTATCACCTTTTGATAATTTTCCGTTAAAAATTCTGAAATATGCGACAATACCCCGAAAAGAATTATAAACCGAATCAAAAATCAGAGCTTCGAGCGGAGCATTGATATCTCCCACCGGACAAGGTATTTTATTAATTATTGCGTCAATAATTTCATCTATTCCAAATCCTGTCTTTCCGCTTGCATGAATAATATCTTCGCGGTTACACCCGATTAAATCGATTATCTGATCTTCTACTTCGTCAGGCATTGCAGCATCCAGGTCCATTTTATTAAGAACCGGAATAATTTCCAGATTATTATCAATTGCCTGATATAAAACCGAAATAGTTTGAGCCTGTACGCCCTGAGTTGCATCAACAATCAGCAAGGCACCTTCGCAGGCGGCAATTGAACGACTGACTTCATACGAAAAATCCACATGCCCGGGAGTATCAATCAGATTAAGAATATATTTTTCTCCATTGTTCTCATATTCCATCTGAATAGCATGACTTTTTATGGTAATTCCACGTTCTCTTTCCAAGTCCATACTATCTAAAACCTGTTCTTTAAAATCTCTTTCACTAACCGAACCTGTTATTTGCAAAAGTCTGTCTGCCAGTGTACTTTTCCCGTGATCTATATGTGCTATTATACAAAAATTCCGTATATTTTTCATCAATCTCAAATTTGTCGCAAATATATAAAATAGTCTGATGATTTTTAAGCAATATTGTTTTTTTAGGTTAATTATTTTTATAATTTTGAAAATCTTATTATATTTGTAATTATAAATGTTATTGTAAATGTAAACATGAAAAAAAAAAATTTATTAATTTTAATTATAATTATTTTT
>SLSH01000204.1 GCA_007130555.1 Bacteroidales bacterium | reverse complement strand
ATTTGTGCAGGTCTTCCTTCAACAAGTAATCTGTCTTGTGCATTAATTAAAACAAGAAATATATTTCTGTCTCTAATTTCAATATCTTTATCCTCTTGCCTTTCATCCGGCAATGGAGGTAATTGTCTCGCAATACCTGTGTCAACATCCATTGTCGTAGTTACAAGGAAAAAGATAAGCAAAAGGAAAGCTATATCGGCCATTGACCCTGCATTTATATCACTTAATTTACGTCTTGCCATAATTAAATTCTTTTTTCTGAAAACAAAAGCAACTTATATTCTATCTCCATATTTTCGAAATTTCCGAATAAATTAATGCTACTGCCGATAATCCGAATAACAGATACATTGTATATAAAAATGTTTCTACATTTCTCGAAGTAGCGGGAGTTATATCAAAGTTTGCAGAACCTAAAAATACGGGTATTGTATCAGATGATAACAAATATGCAATTAGCACAATTATACCTATTATAATAATACTTATTCCGGGTTTTATTGCACTTCTAGGATCATCCTTAACATCCATAACAAATTTAAAAATTGCAAAAATAATTGCAAAAGCTCCCGAAAGTATAAATAGTATTAGTGCCCAACTATAAATAACAGCTGTCCATCCTGATGCAATTTGCTCAATTTCAACAGGTTTAAGTTCTTGTGGCATATCCTGAATTGCATCTAATCCCGACTGCAAACTTGGTGCATCTTTAAGGAAAAACATTATAGCAATAATCGCTGTAATGATCAATACTGCATATCCAAGTATTTTAATTATTTTATTTAACATAACTATATATATTTTTAATTATTTTTCTTATTATATTCTACCAAAATATCAATTAGTGAAATTGATGCATCTTCCATTGAATTTACAAGAGAGTCAATTTTTCCAATAATATAATTATAAAATACCTGTAGAATCATCGCTACAATAAGACCCGATACTGTAGTAATAAGAGCAACTTTAATACCTCCTGCCACTAATGAAGGGTTGATGTCCCCTGCGGCCTCAATAGCATCAAAAGCACTAATCATACCGATAACTGTTCCCATAAATCCAAGCATTGGTGCAAGAGCAATAAATAAGGCTATCCATGTCAATCCGCTTTCTAATAATCCCATTTGTACCGAACCATAAGAAACCACAGATTTTTCAACTACATCAATCCCCGCATCATATCTGTCGAGCCCTTGATAAAAAATGCTTGCAACCGGACCTCTTGTATTACGACAAACTTCTTTTGCAGCCTCAATTCCACCCGAATTTAAAGCTTCTTCGACCTGAACCAATAATTTATTGGTATTTGTAGTTGCAAAATTAAGATAGATAATTCTTTCGAAAGAAATCGCCAATCCGATAATAAGAGCCAGCATAACAAATCCCATAAACATAGGACCTCCTTCAATTATCTTAATTTTAATTTGCTGATGCAGAGGAGTTCCTTCTGTTTCAGGTGTTGCTTCTGCCTGTTCCTCTGTAATCAAATCCCCATATTCAGCATCCTCTGTAAATTCTGTCTCTTGTTCAACATTATTGTTTTCTTCTTCAATTTTCTCTGTTTCTGTTGCAAAAGCAACAGCAGAAAATAAGGAAATAAACATCCCCACTAGTGTAATTAATGCAATTAGTTTTTTCATAATTATCCTTTTTCAGTTTATATTATACAATATTTAATTTAAATTTGTTTAAAAATCAATTTCGTTAGTGGCGGAGAGGGTGGGATTCGAACCCACGATACGGTTTCACACCGCATACACACTTTCCAGGCGTGCGCCTTAGACCGCTCGGCCACCTCTCCATTACTACCTTTTAATAATTATACCATATTATAGTAGTAAATCTTCCCCTCAAAAAGTATTTCAAAAAACAGTCGCAAAATAATATATTTTTTTCCTATAAAAAAAAAATATCACTAAAATTATATGTAAAAAACAAATATTATACTTTTTTTTCAAATATCAGAATCAAAATTAAAACATTTTTTAACATTTTTTGTCGTTTCTTCAAAGATTGTTTCAATATCAACATTTTTAATTTCGGCAAGTTTTTTTGCAACATGTATTATATACGAAGGCTCATTACGTTTGCCCCTATATGGGTCAGGAGATAAAAATGGCGAATCAGTTTCTAAAATAATATTATCAACAGGAATCTTTTTTATAACCTCAACAAGTGATGTATTCCTAAAAGTCAACACCCCTCCTATTCCTAAATAAAACCCATTTTCAATTACCCTTATCGCCTGTTCGTAACTTCCTGAATAACAATGAAAAACGCCTTTAACATTAGTGGATTTATAATCTTCCAAAACATTAAAAATTTCATTCATTGATTTTCTGCTGTGAATAATAATAGGTTTATGTTTTTCAACAGATATATCAAGCTGGATTCTGAATGCCTCAATTTGCTCTTTAATTAAAGTTTTATCCCAATATAAATCAATACCTATTTCTCCGATACTAATAATATTATCATCAAAATTATCAAAAATCAATCTGATTTGTTCTTTATAGTCTTTTGTTACCGAATTAGGATGCAGTCCTAAAGCAGGATACAAAATTTCAGGATATTTACTTTGCAATCTTAATAAATTACTTACAGATTTTTCGTCAATATTAGGAAGAATTATTTTTTTTATCCCATTTCTTAATGCTCTATGAATTACTTTATCAATATCATTATTAAAGTTGTCCAAATATAAATGCGCATGAGTATCAATTAACATAATTAAATTATTAATTTTTTAAAGAAAACAATTTGCCTGGCAATGCTCTTACAATATTTTTGAATTCCAATTCCAATAAAAGTAAACTTAAAGAATTCGAATCAAATTTTGATTGCCTGATAATATTGTCAATATCAAGAAATTCATGTTCTTTTAGTATTTCTACCACAATTTTTTCATT
>SLSH01000008.1 GCA_007130555.1 Bacteroidales bacterium | reverse complement strand
ATTAGTAACAACACCTGTTACAGACAAATTATTATTTTCAATTATAGCATATATGGTTCCGTCATAATCTTTGTCTGATACTGTAAATGTTCCGGTAATAGTTAGTTCCTTATGGTTTATATTTGCAGTAGTGGTCGGAGAATCTTCAAGTAATAACACATAGTTATCTGCATCATCACCGTCAATATCAGCACTTGTAATAATAACAGGGATGTTTTCCCCTGCCGCAGCTGAAGTGAATTCGGCAACTATATTCACAAGATAAACATTTTCATCATTAAAAATTCCTGTTAAGCTTAAATTATTATTGTCAATCTCGGCATAGGTTGTTCCGTCATAATCCTTATCAAATACCGTAAATGTCCCGTCAATAAAAAGTTCATGAGGCTCTTGTTCTTCCGGAGTCGCTTCTACCGTATTTGAAGGTTCCGATTCTCCTATCGCATAAACAGCTTTTACATAATAACTATATGTTACCCCATTTATAACATTATAATCAAAATATTCATTGTTTTCCACTAAAATAGTATTTATCTGTTCGCTATCTCTGTAAATATTAAAACTTACATTTGTTCCCGGGGCACCCCAGCTAAGATAAACCATTTCATTTCCTGCAACTGCTGTTAAATTAGTTGGTGGCAATAATACTGATGTAATAATAAAAACGTTTTCTGATACTCCATAAACAGAAGGATTATCAGCATCGCTAATTCTGACTAGTGCCTGATTACTAGGATTATTAGGGACAAACCAATCGTACTGACCATTTGAAGCTGCATAAGGAGTAGCTTGAATAGTAAGCCAGTTGTCTCCGTTATCAATGCTGTAGTCTAATACCACATTTTCTACACAATCAGATGAAGTCCAAATAATAGAATGTATTGAATTTACCAAAAATATTTCTCCTCCACCGGGTTTTTCAATAATTATAGGAGGTCCGATACTAAAAAATTCATTATTAACGGAATAAATGTCGTTATTATCAGCATCGCTGATACGTATCAGACAACTATCCGAATGTACATCCGGAGTAAACCATGAATAATTATATGAGCTCGGGTCGGTATTTGAAATGATAGTTTCCCAGTTATTGCCACCATCTATTGAAAATTCAAGTTTTACACTATTCAGGTTATACTGATCCCAGGTAATAAGTTGGGACATATTGGCTCTCCAATATTCTCCTCCGTAAGGAACGGTAAGTTCCAATTTAAATATGGTAAAATGGTTTTCGGTAACAAAATATACATCAGGATTATTTGCTAATGATATTTTAATTCTGCCCATAGTAGTATTTACATCAGGAACCGTCCAGTTAAAACTTTCATCATCCGGATTAATATTATTTGCAATTTCACTAAATGTTCCACCACCGTCAATAGAATAATAAATATTGATAAATGAGCTTATTCCTGTTTGAGACCATGTTATAATGCAATGTTCACCGTTTCGTAATTTTATTCCTTCGCTGTCGGGATAATTTATTGTAAGATGCTGATTAAGAATTTCAAATGTAGTTTCTGTTATATCCGTAATTTCTGAATATTCAGCATCACTAATTCTAATAAGATATTCATTTGATGGTATAACAGGTGTAGTCCAGATGTAGTTATTATCTTCGGCATTAACAGATTCATTAATCACTGCCCAGTTTTCACCGTTATCATAAGAATACTCCAATTTTATCAGATCAATATTAATACTTTCCCATGCTATTTCTACAACCGACCCTCCAATAATTTCTTCTCCACCTGCAGGAGTTAAAAGTTCCAGTTTGGCAACCGTGAACGGGTATGTACTCCAATCGTAAATAGACTGATTTTCGGAATCGGATACGCGAAAATAACAGGATGTAGAGAAAACTTCCGGCACTAACCATAAAAAACTTTCCTGATTAGCAGGGATATTATTTGCAATATCATTCCATAACAAACCGCCGTCGTAGCTGATATCTATATTTATATTATTAACTTGATTTGTACTCCAGTTTAGATCAATGTTTTTAGAACTCTGAATTTTAAGGTCTTGTCCTTGGGGAGCTGTAAGTTCTATTGAAGATATATCAGGGCTACTGCTAATTGTAAAAGTGCCGGCTGATATGTCAAAAAAGGAATCGGGAATATGAATTGACTGTATTTTAATCAGACATTCATCAGAATTAATAGCCGGAACGGTAAAAGAATAATGCCCTAATGGAGCAGGTATTGGTTCTGAATTTAGATATACCCATGAATCTCCGTTATTAAATGATAATAAAATATTTAAAAGAGAAGTTGTATTGGAATTCCAGTACACGGCTTTTGTTGTTCCTGCCTGCCAGTTTTCACCTCCTACGGGAGCAAGTAATGTAAGATATGGTTCAGGTAAGTCTTGCCAGGAAAAATAAGGATATCCGTTATTAATGTATGCGCTATCTTCATGCCATGTAAGACCAAAACCAAAATTTAGATACGTACTCATTTCATAAGGGAAAGTCATCTCTTCGGTGGTTTTGCCTGTTCCTCCATCTGATTCGTCTTGGTTTGATGTTTCGGTATTCCAGAAACTGCTATATGTTAAGTTAGACCAATTATTTCCTATCAAACCTCCTACACCTCCATAACATTCCTCAGTATTTACCATTCCGATACTATAGCAACGATTAACGGTACTACTCCATGCATTAATTCCAACTAATCCCCCTATAGAGGTGCTATTAAAGAAACAAGTGTCTGCCGACACATTACTTGTGCTGTAGCAGTCTGTAATAGAGGCTTCATTGCCGTTTTGACCAACAAGACCGCCTGTAATTTTTGCTCCTTTTACGTTGCCACTGCTATAACTGGTTTGTACAGAAGCATAAAATTGTCTTCCTATCAGACCTCCTACATAAGCATATCCGTTGACATTTCCGGTGCTATAACAGTCAGATACACCTGAGTCAGCAAATACGTTGTATCCCAAAAGTCCGCCAACATATTGATTTCCTGTAACATTTCCGCTACTGTAGCTGTTTTTAATTGTGGCATCTTGTCTGTTAGACCCCGCTAAACCTCCGACATAATCAACTCCGGTAACATTTCCTGTACTGTAACAATTATCAATTGTGCCGTAATTTTTTCCAACTAATCCTCCTGCTCTTTCGATTGTTCCGACAACATTACCGGAACTGTAACAGTTTATTATTGTTCCGCCACCACCAACATTTCCCACAAGTCCTCCAACATGATTTCCCCCACTAACATCTCCTGTACTATAGTTGTTTTCAAGTTTAACTCCTATTGAACCAACCAGTCCTCCAACAATTGAATCTCCACTTACTGTTACTTCGCTGTAGCAATTGTATATAGGATTGCCGAGAACCAAGCCTGCAAGACCACCGATTGTTTTTGCTGTCCCTGTAACAGTGCCTGTACTATAATTGTTTACAAAATGAATATCGTCAGATGGATGTTCCCAGTATAAACCGGTCAATGCTCCAACATTAGATTTTCCGGTAATATCAACATTAATTAAGCCGATATTACTAATAGAACCTGTACCTAAATATACTACACGTCCGAATAATCCAACATACTCCAAATCCGGTCTGTTGATATATAAACCGTCAATTGTATGTCCCTGACCGTTATAAGACGCACGGAAAGGATCATTTTCATTTCCTATTGGTATCCAGCCTTGCCCGTCAAACCATCCAACAGTTTCTGAAGCATCTATATTATAAACCTGTATGTAAAAAATTCCATGATTCCACCTTGAAACATCTTCTGCAATCCAGTAAAGATTTTCCAGACTTTCTATTTTATACGGATTGTTTGAAGAACCATCGCCTGTTGTCGGTTCAATAGCAGTTTGAGACATTGCATGAAAACCTAGTAAAACAAAAACTAAAAAGAATAATTTTGATTTTTTCATAATATTTTAATTTATATATTTTTTAAAATGTTAATATGTTTATATAAATAAATTATGTCTGTTAAAAGAATATTAGTATTTAAACCAACCTTACATCTCCCATTCAGCCCCGTCTTTTTTGTCTTTTATGATAATTCCGAGTTTGCCCAGTTCATCTCTGATATAATCGGAGCTTGCAAAATCCTTGTTGTTTTTGGCATTTTGCCTTAATTTTAACAGTAAATCAACAACATCATTAAAAACACTGTCTTTATTATCTGTATTATCTGTTTCGTTTTTCAGTCCCAGAATATTAAAAAGGAAATTTTCGTAAACGGTTTTTAAAATATTCAGATTTTTTTCATCAATTTTTTCTTTACCTGATTCTACGGAATTTATGATTTTTAAGCCGTCAAAAAGATGAGCAATTACCAAAGGACTGTTAAGGTCTTCGTTCATTGCCCCATAGCATTTATCTTTAAGTTCTCCTGCATTAATGGTATTATCATTACTTGGGTTAAGTTTTTTAATATTTTCGTATCCTTTCATAAGTCTGTCAAGTCCTTTTTCCGATGCCTGTAATGCTTCGTTCGAAAAGTTCAGAGTACTTCTGTAATGTGCCTGCAGAATAAAAAATCTAATAGTCATCGGGCTGTATGCCTGTTTAAGAATTTTATGGTTACCCGAAAAAAGTTCATTAAGAGTAATAAAATTCCCTAATGATTTTCCCATTTTTTTTCCGTTGATAGTAATCATATTATTGTGCATCCAGTATTTTACGGTTTCTTTACCAAGTGCAGCGGTACTTTGAGCAATTTCGCACTCATGATGAGGAAATAGCAAGTCCATTCCTCCTCCGTGAATATCAAATTCATCGCCTAGATATTTTATTCCCATTGCGGTACATTCGGCGTGCCATCCGGGAAATCCTTCGCCCCATGGAGAGTTCCATTTCATTATATGTTCGGGAGATGCATTTTTCCATAATGCAAAATCAAAAGGATTTTTCTTTTCGTCCTGACCCTCAAGTTCGCGGGTATTACTAAACATATCTTCCAGTTTCCTTCCAGATAGTTTACCGTAATTATATTTTTTGTTGTATTTTTCAACATCAAAATAAACACTGCCGTCAATTACATAAGCATAACCATTATCAATGATTTTTTTTATTATTTCAATTTGTTCAATAATATGACCTGAAGCCGTAGGTTCAATGTTCGGAGCTAGAGTATTCAGTTGCTCCATGTTTTTGTGATAACTGTTTGTATATAACTGAACAATTTCCATGGGCTCAACTTGCTCCAAACGGGCTTTTTTGCCGATTTTATCTTCTCCGTCATCTGCATCATTTTCAAGATGTCCTACATCGGTAATATTTCTTACATATCTTACTTTATATCCGAGATGCATTAAATATCTAAATAATAAATCAAATGTTATTGACGGTCTTGCATGTCCGAGATGAGCCTCCCCGTAAACAGTAGGTCCGCAAACATATAAACCTGCAAATGGCGGATTTAAAGGCTTAAATTCTTCCTTTTTATTTGTTAATGAGTTATGTATTATCAACTTTTCCATAAAATTTTAAAAAATATTTTTGTCAAAATTACAAATCTTTATTAAATTATAACATATAATAATAGAACAAAATAAATAACTTTATGTTTTTTGGTGTATGAGAAAACGTAAAAAAGCAATCCGATTTATTTAAACTTAACAATATTAGAACACTGATTATACAGATTTCCACTGATTTATTACTTATATATTTAATCTGTATAATCAGTGTAATCTGTGTTCTATTGAATTATTGTAAAAAGTTTTGTCATGTACTGTAAAAAAAACAAAATATATTTTTTTGCAAATTGGTTTAATATTTGTTAATTTTACATTTTAAAAAACTATAAAATTATGAAAAGATACTTATTTGTTTTACCGGCATTGTTATTTTTCCTGTCAGCTTTTGCTCAGGATTATTCCGACCCCCAAAATATGGAAGTTACTTATACTAGAGAAGCCTATTATCAGGGGGGAGATATGCAATTGGTTCAGGATATATGGTCAAAAATGGAATATACCGAAGAGGCTGTAAATGCACTGGTAGATTCACAAATTATGGTAAGTTTTAATGTTAATACCGACAGCACTGTTTCGGGAATTTCGATTATCAGAGGTTTGGATTACGGAATTAATGAAGAATTTGTCAGAGTATTCAAACAGCTGAAGTTTGTTCCTGCTATTGCAGACGGGAATATCGTAACTCAAAACATGATTTTGAATATTCCTATCAGGGCAGGTCCGGGGTCTAAAAGAAAACAAACGGATTAAAGGATAAAGAAAAGCCCAACGCCCACTACTGCAATTACAGCTCCTACAATTTCCATAAATCTGATTTTTTCTTTATTTATAAGAACTGCGGGAACAATTATAATTACCGGAACAATCGCCATCAGAGTAGCGGCTATACCTGTTTCGGTATATTTAACGGCTATTAAAGACATTGATACTCCCAGAAAAGGTCCTGAAAATGCACCTAATCCCATCCCTTTTACAGCAGGAAGATTTTTGAAAGCAAGAAATACGTTTTTCCATCTTTTCATAAAACTTATTAATACCGCAAATCCTATTATTCCTGCAACTATTCTGATTTGTGTGGATGCAAAAGCATCATAATCTCCCATTCCTTTTTTGCTTAAAACCAAACCTGCCGCTTGTCCGATTGTTCCTCCTAAAGCAAGTAGCAGTCCGATTAATGCAACGGATAATTTTTTGTCTTTAATCTGTTCTTTTATTTTTATTCCGGAATTTTTGAATATCATTACTATGCATATTCCGAAAATTGTTACAAACATTGCAAATATTTGCTTCGGGCTTAGTGTTTCTCCTAATACCATCCATCCGATTATTGCCGTAATAGGAGGCACCAACGACATTACAAGCATCGAGATTCTTGCACCTATTACTATAAATGCTTTAAATAAAAATAAATCTCCAATTACAAAACCTACCAGTCCGGATATGCTTAGCCAAAAATACTGATAAGCAGTTGCATCAACAGAAAAAAACATTCCTCTCGAAAAGTAATTAAAGATGCTTATAAATATTAAAGCCATGAATAGTCTGATAATATTAAGCGAAATTGAGCCAACCCGCTTACCTGCATATTCAAATGCCATTGAACTTACTGTCCAGCACACTGCAGCTATAAGTGCCGCTATCTCTCCGTAATATCCGTACATTTTTTTAATATTAATATTTTGTAAAAAAACAAAAAATAATTAATACTTCTTTACTAAACAGACTATTATTTGCTTTCTTGAATCTGAGCGAGCGGGGAAGCCTACTCCCAAAAGGCGAAAACCCACCAATCTCGCTACAAAGGCATCGAGACACCAAGATGTACAAAATGCTGATTTACAATAGTATAACTCTTTGTGAATTCCTTGTGTCTTGGTGTCTTGGTGGCAAAAAAATAGTTTTTAGAGTGGGCTCTTTATTCAAAATAAAATATAGTATATTTGTAATTTTGGAGCATCATGAGTAATCCTGAACAATATATGATTCCCTGCCCGATGAAAACCATAACGGGTATTCCTTGTCCGGGTTGCGGAGTGCAACGTGCAATACTGGAAATGCTTAACGGTAATATATTAGTAGGTATTAAAGCATATCCTCCGCTTATTCCCGTATTAATTATGATTATTTTTTTATTTTTGCATATAAAATATGATTTTAAAAACGGTGCATTATTTTTAAAAATTAGTTTTTTTATTAATGCCGTTATTATAATTTTGAACTATATTTATAATCTGTTAATTTAATATTATGGAAAATAATACAAATAAAGGTTTTGATACCGATAGTAATACATCGGATTCAACTCAGAATAATAAAACTTATGCCGATAATAAAGCTCAGAAAAGCAGTATTCCGATACAGGAAAAATTACCCAACTCGGGAGCCATATTGACTTTAGGAATATTGTCTATTGCCACATTATGCTGTTGCGGACCATTTTTAGGTATGATACTGGCAATAATTGCATTGAGTTTAGCTCCCGGTGTAAACAGGGAATTGACAAATAAACCCGATTATTACAAAATTTCAACAATTAATAATTTTAAAGCCGGTAAGATTTGTGCTATTGTAGGACTTTGTTTAGGAGCAATATATTTGATTTATTTCATATTATATTTTATTGTTGATTTCTCTCTTGGGCTCAATGTAATTGATGAGGTTAACAGGTTTTGGAACGAAATGAATTATTAAATTACAGATGGATTTAGAGAAAAGAAAAGAGGTATTATTTTTCCTCGGAAAATGCTTTAAGGATGTAATTGGCGGAAAAAATGATTTGAATTTTCCCGGATTTAAGAATATTTTTAATCATAATCCATGGTTTACCGAAGAATTTGTAAAATATAATTTCTTATATTGGAGTAAGGTTCTTACAAATGAAAAAATAAATGCATGGTTATCAAAATATTCAAATCTTGATAATAAATTATCCGATAAAACCCTTGCAATGATATTAGCAGGAAATATACCTCTGGTAGGATTGCATGATATTATTTGCGGAATAATCAGCGGAGTAAAAATTAAAATTAAACTTTCCTCAAAAGATTGTTTATTAACAAAATGGATAATTGAAATTATTACTAAAAAATATCCTGTTTTAAACGAAAGAATTTTTATTGAAGATAAGATATTAAAAGATTTTGATGCAGTTATTGCAACAGGAAGCAATAATTCAAATCGTTATTTTAAATATTATTTCGGGAAATATCCGAATATTCTCAGAAAAAATAAAAATTCCGTTGCAGTATTGTCGGGCAAAGAATCAGATGCCGAACTCAGTTTACTTGCAGATGATATTTTTATTTATTTTGGATTAGGATGCAGGTCGGTATCAAAAATATTTGTGCCCGAAGGATATAATTTCGATAATTTATTAAATGCTTTTCAAAAATATTCGCACTTAATACAACACAATAAATATGCAAATAATTATGATTACCTGAAAGCAATGGCTCAAATGAATAAAAAAGATTTTTTTGATGCCGGTAATATTCTGTTGATAGAGAGCGAAAATATAGTTTCGGCTATTGCAGTATTAAATTTTTCTTATTATAATAAGATTGAAGAAGTAAAAAATGAGTTAAAACAAAAACATAATAAAATTCAATGCGTAATAAGTAATAATTTTGTTTGTGAAAATCAAATAGATTTTGGGCAAAGTCAAAATCCAAAAATTGATAATTATGCAGATAACATTGATACAATTAACTTTTTAACGGATTTAAAAATATGATAGTAAAGTTTAGAATTATCTCAGGAGAAAAGGACGATTTTGTAAGAGATATCGAATTATATTCTGAAAGTTCTTTTCTTGATTTGCATCTGTCAATACAGGATTCATGTGGTTATGACGAAGGTTTATTAACTTCTTTTTTTGTTTCTGACAATGATTGGAAAAAAGGTAAGGAAATCATACTTGAAAAAATGGATCCCGAAACTCAACAAGACGTTTTATTAATGGAAGATGTAATTATTTCTGATTTTGCAACAGATAAAAAACAAAAATTTATTTATGTCTTTGATTTTTTTTCTGTAAGATCGTTTTTTATCGAAGTAGTAAATATTAGAAAAAGTGATAAGGAAGATAAAAAACTTAAATATCCTATTTGTACTTTGTCCGAGGGTACACCTCCAAGACAAATTTTTATTGAAGATATGAAAAATCTTGATGTTGACAGCCCTGACTTTGTTAGTATTGATGATCTTGATGATATGAGTTTTGATGATGATTATGATGATGATGACGGTTTTGATGATGATTATAACCTCTGATGAGTGGAACAAAAAAATCTTGTAATAATATTCGGACCAACTGCCTCAGGAAAAACTGAATTAAGCATAAGTATTGCTAAATATTTTGATGCCGAAATTTTTTCCTGTGATTCAAGGCAGTTTTTTAAACAATTAAATATAGGTGTGGCAAAACCTGATAAAAAACAACTGGCAAAAGTCAGACATCATTTTATCGGAAATATTAATGTTGACGAACATTACAGTATAAGCAAATATGAAACCGATGTTATCACTGCATTAGAGAAATATTTTGAAAATAAAAATGTAGCCTTAATGACAGGAGGCTCGGGATTATATATTGATGCTGTTTGTAAAGGTGTTGACCTGATGCCCGATTTTGACCCTGATGTCAGAAAATTTTTGATTGAAAAATATGAGAAAGAAGGCATAGAAAGTTTAAGATTTGAATTAAAACGTATAGACGAAAAATATTATAATGAAACAGACCTTAAAAATCCGCAAAGAATTCTCAGAGCATTAGAAGTATATTATTCTACGGGAAAACC
The DNA here is from genome assembly GCA_007130555.1 of Bacteroidales bacterium. Classification (GTDB taxonomy): domain Bacteria; phylum Bacteroidota; class Bacteroidia; order Bacteroidales; family ML635J-15; genus SLSH01. Next base: position 1,148 of record SLSH01000008.1, on the reverse strand, counting down.
TTTCTCGGAATTCAGAATTAACAAAAAAGTGAAAAGAAATTTTAATATAATAAAGATTGGCATAAATTCGGATAGAGAAAAACTATATGAAAATATAAATATGAGAGTAGATAAAATGATTGAAAACGGTTTGGCTGATGAAGCTGAAAAATTATTAAAATATAAAAATCTGACTTCTCTTAAAACAATTGGTTATAAAGAATTATTTATGTATTTTGAAAAAAATATTAGTTTAGATACAGCTATTGAACTTATCAAAAGAAATTCCAGGCGATATGCACGAAGACAAATGACATGGTTTAGAAAGGAAAAAGATTGTAAGTGGTTTTTGCAGGATGAATCCGAAAAAATAATTGAATATATCAGTAATAAAATTTAGGTTAAATGGCTTGTAAATTTTAACAGGGGTATAAGGTATAAGGGGATGTTCCATATATTCTGTACCCATAAATTTGTAGTAGTACCGGTTATTTTATTTTTACAGCCGTTCTGAAAAAATTATTTACAGAACCTAATACTTCATATTCAATATAAAATGAATTTACCCAGTCGTCAAATGCTTTATACTCGTGCATAGGGACACTGAATTCATCAAAAAATAATATGTCCCCCGATTTTAAAAAAGGAGAAATAGTTGTTAATATAAATAATGTGGAAGAGTATAAGTCTGCATCCAGATGAATTACTTTTTTATTTTTATTGTCATAATTTTGCAGGAAAGGAATTAATGTTTGCTGAAATAATCCCTGAAAAAATTTAACTCTGTCATCATTTATATCAGGAATTTTATTGTTTCCGGACATATCTCCCGCTTTAAATTTACCCCAGTCTTCGGGCAATCCCGTAAAAGTATCAAATCCATAAAATTTCGATTCTTTATCGGTAATTTTATTAAGCCACCATTTAAAAGAGTTCCCTTCAAATACGCCAAATTCAAAAAAATCTATACGAGAATTATTTAATTTTTCTTTTTCAATTACATATTCAAAAAGTTTTTCCCTTGCATTATAATTATATTTTGATGAGAAATAATCGGAAAACTTGATTTTTCTGTTTTTCTGAACAAATTTCGACAATTTTGATAAATGTGCAAAGAATAAAAATATTTTTGTTGGGATAACCCAATGTAGTTTTAATAAAAAAATTAT
>SLSH01000171.1 GCA_007130555.1 Bacteroidales bacterium | reverse complement strand
TTTACTAATTTTTTTCAAAGAAAACAATTTTTTTTTTAACCTGCAAGAGTAAATCTTAAACTAAATCCGAATCTTATATTTGTAGTCGGGAAAGTTGTTTGAATTGTTGGTCTTGTTAACTGATGATCATAAAATATTCTCATATTAAATCTGTTGCTTAACACATAATCAGCCGAAGCTTGTATTGATATCAATCTTTGACCTGCGGTAGGCTGGTCAACAGATTCTTCTAATTTTCTGATAATTGTCAGGTTATTTCTTATTGACAAATCAATTCTAACATTTAAGTCGCTTTCAAAATTATGAGTCCTGCCTCCTGACTTAATGGTTATTTCAACATCACTAAATCTATAACCGGACCCAATAATATATTCGTCCGATTTTACTTCGGTAAGCTGATTATTTGCAAAACTAAGTGTAAGATTTCTTTGTTTTCTAATTTCAAATTTAGCAATAAAGCTATTTACTAATGTCATATCAATAGCAATTAATGGAGAGAACTGTTCGGTAATGCTTACGCCATTAATTTCATATAATGAATAATAGTTTCCTAATTCATCCCGAACACTATTAAATAAAAAATCTTTATCCTCATACTTGTCTTGATTTATATTCTCCGATATTTTCCATTCATTACCAAGTCTTGATTGAAAAGAGCCTATGTTATATGTTGACCTGTAAACATGACTTATATTAACCGATCTGAAAAATTCTCTGAATTTATCAATTTTACCCAATCCGTCATAGGTCAATCTCCAGTTTGGAAGGGCACTAAGAATTGAAGGTATAGGATTGAGTTCGGTTTTATCCGGATCTCTGTTTGTATATGCAGATAAAAATGATGCTAATAAAACATCCTGAGAAGTTTTTCCAAATCCTTCGGGGAACCCGTCTTCGTCAAAATTATCAGGGTTATAATCGGGATCAATGGTGCTTTTTTCGTATGCAAATCTGTTAGCGATAGAGATTCTGTTATTCGAAAAGTTTTCCCAGTTTTGGGAGAAGTAATTTCCGTCTTTATATTTTTCAAAAGCTGTTCCCAAAGCTATAATTGTCATAGAAAAGCTTCCTCTGTGTATTGGATTTAATCTCTCATATCCGTTAATATTCCCCGGTTTATCATAATTGCCGGTATATCTGAAAAATTCTTGTTCATTTTTACTTGTATTGTAATTTACATTCAGGTCAATTCGTAAATCTCTGTATGGTTCTAGCGATGACCTGATGTTCCATTGTTTGTTATTTGTCTGAACAAAAGGCTGAATATTATTTGTATCTCTTGTTACAACATTATTACGTAATGTCCATTCTGCAAAATCATCTTCTTGCCACCCGAATATAAAAGGTACAGTAGGAGTTAAAATTGTCGGATTATTTTCTCCGAACATATCCGGATTTTTTTTACCTGAGTTATAATGACTCATACCCATAATTTCTGTTTCTGCCATATAGCCGGGTAATAATGTTCCGTTTGTTTGGTTAAGTCCGACTGAAACATTTCTTACGCTCATTATAACAACCAGAGTATTATCCACAATTTTTTTAATAATAGATTCTCTTTTTTCTCTTTGTCCTGTAATAACAATTTTAGTATTATTATATGCACTGTCTGTTATTATTGCGGCTCTGTTATTATCAATTACTTCAAGATCCACTTCTATTTGCCGCCCATCTTCGCCGGTTACAACTATAGCAACATCTTCTGTTCTTAATCTGTGATTTATTACACGTCTTCCTGCTTCACGAAGATTTACTCCTTCCCGTTCGTAAGTAACTGTTTCTTTTTCCGGTTGTCGTGGTCTTCGCTGGGCTCTTCCTCTGTATTTTTGATTAATTTCATTCAGGTAACCGACTTTATTATATAGGGTAAATAAATTAAACTGGGTATTTATTGCCATTGTATTGCTGTTTTGCAATGTATTCCCGATATTTACAGGATCTTCATCATCAGGTCTTGTCATGGGTGCCGCCATCCAGTCAAAGCTACCCGAATATCTTGTATTTGCAGTAATCCAGTTAAATACTGGTATTTTATTTATCGGCACATTATACGTAACATCAAATCTGTGATTGTAATTTACATTACGCCCAAAGTCACGAATATTGCTTATAATAGAATCTCTTTTTGTTTCATAATCGGGATCCCCTTTATAAATTCTACCTTCCGGCTCATCGATTCTTGCTGTATTCATAGCCGAAAAGTCGAGTTTTAAATTTCTTGTAATATTATAATTAAAATCGTATTGTCTTACCCAGTTAAAATCTTTTCTTACGCTTACAGGTAGTGGTAGTCCCGGATTATAAATATTTCTTAATTGAGTTTCGCCGTATTGTCGGTTCATGTTTGTTCTGAATGATATTTGAGACGGCAAATAATAAAAATTAAAGTCTTTAATAATCCTGTAAGCCGGTTTATTAAGTGCAGAAACATTTTTGAACGGCTCTACGATTTTTGGAGTAGCATTGTAATTATATGCAACTCCTCCCGTATATGTTGTATTTGTATTAAATATTGTATTTACATCTCTTTGAAAAACTTCGCTGAATCCGTAACTGAGAGACCAGTTAGACAGGTCATATACTCTTGGTTGTCTGTCGGTTTGACTAATTTGAACATTAGTAAAATTAAGACTTTTTCTTTTGGTATATGTTTGCCCCATGTGTTTAATGGAGTCTCTTTCGGCATCAGTAATATTAGGGTCGGATAATGCTACTCTGAAAGGAATGTCCGGGTCCAGAGGATTATATTCGGGATTTCTCACATTTTCCGAATAGCCGACATACATTGGGATTCTTACGTTATATCTTTCGGGAAAGAATTTTCCTAATTCAAGGTTCGAAGATAAATCATATCTGTTAATTTCTTCAATTTGTCTTTCGCTGACTTTTTGATTTATTGCACCAAATCCGGGTTTACTTGTACTTCCCGCAAGGGTAACCGAACCCAGATCTGCAAGTTTTGCCGTAACTCTGGCATTTGCAGCCCAGCCTCCTTTATTGTCAAAGTCTGTTAATCTTAATTCATTAACCCATATTTCTCCGGATTTACATAGTCCGTCGTCGTCGTCGTGTACAGATTGTTTTTTGGGATTTCTGATACCAATCATTATTGTTCTGACATTAGACAAATTAGGATTCCCCATAACACTGACCTTGTTATTTCCGTCCATAATAGAATAAAGTCTGTTTAAACTAACGGTTGAATTTGCTTTTCGCATTTCATCATTTCTGATTTGTTTAACTTCCTGTAATAAGAAAAATTCAAGGTCTAATTCATTTTCTTCGGGCCACACTATATATCTGTCCGGAGCATGTAAATCGTCTTCTCCGTCATAATTTCCCGGAGGAGTAATTTTAAGAGGGATTTGATATTCATAATAATTATTCCTATAGTCGGTTCCTAATCTTATAAAAAGATGTAAATCATCGTCATATAAAGGAGGCTCTCCGGGTACGGCTTCGGCATGGATAAACATTTTCAACCGTCTGTATTTTCTGACATCTAGATTTACGTTTTTATATACAGCTCTTGCATCCCCGTCTTCAAGGCATAAGACTTTTAAAGACATTGCCTGTTCGTTTAATTGCCTTAACTGAGGGTTCATAGGGTCAATTTCTCGTGTTATTCCCGGAGGCAGAACATAATTAACAGGTGTTTTGTCGGCATTTTCTTCGATATTAACCGCACTAACATCAAAAGGAGTTTCATATAATTCATCAACAATGTATTCTCCGGGTTCAAGAAAAGAGGCATTGTATTTTCTCCAGTCTCCTCTGACAAGGTCAAGGCTTGCAAACCTTAATACTGTTTTTTTAGAAAAATCCGTCATAAACATTCTCATAAAACGTATAGATTTAAAATCCTGTATCATTCCTATTCTTCTGTCGTAATTATAAACAGGAACTTTAAACTGATACCAGGTTACCGTGGAAGTTTCGTCATTTTCGAATGTTACAGGTCTTTCAACTTTATCTGTTATATAGTTTCTGCCGACCTCAAGGTCTTCAGGTCTTATGCTGATTTTGTACTGAAAAAAGTTTTCACTTTCATTTAGAGTATTGTCATTATTAATATCTTCTACATCCGGGGTTGTTTTGGCACTTGCCGTAAAGCCCTCTTCTCCTGCAACAGGAGAATTTCCTTCAGGACCGTTAAAATATTTGTATCTTTTTAGGATATCATTATTATTATTATCGTGTTCAGAACCTCTGAAATATACAAAATTATCACTTGAAGGGTCTTCAAATGCTTTTTGATATGCTTCAGAATTTTCTCCAAATCTTGCTTTAATAGAATCAAGAAACGGATGTACTCCTTCGGAGCTAAAAAACCACCTTTCAAGTTCGTCAGAAAGTCCGTCTAGTCCTACGTCTTGATAAGCCCGTGCTTCAGGATTATTATCAAAAGCATTAACCAGAGACTGTATTCTTGGAACAAGACCCCATGCTGTTGTATCAACAGGATGATCATTAGTTGGGGTGGGGAGTCCGTGTTCAAAAAACTTTCTGCCGTCTTTTAAAACATCTTCGGAAATATCTCCGAGGTTAAAATATAAATCACCCCCCTGATTGTCGGGGTCTTCGACAAAAGGATCCATTAACCAAAACTCAATATATTCAATATTTGCATCTTCAAAATCATTTGTTGTAAGAGGGCGCATAATTCCTCCCCATCTTTGCCGGGGATTTGTTAAAAAACCATCCTCGTTAATATTTCTATAATCATAATTATATGGTCCTCTCTCGTTTGGATAATAAACAAGATTTAATACAGCCATGTTTGTAGGAATTCCTGTTTCGCTTTCTTTGTTTGGGAATAATTCTCTTTCGTATATTTCTCGTACATAATGGCTAGACTGTTGCTCAACAGAAACCGGAGAATTTGATCTGTGAAAAAACGGGTCAATTACATACCATGCTAATTTAGCTCTGTTGTAACCATATCTTAAATCATTCATTAATTTGCTTTCGGGAAATAAATCAGCATCTGCGGGAGTACTGGCTAAAGTCCAAGAAACAGGAGTTTTTAAATTGATTTTTATTTTTGTTCCTTCAAAATCATCAATATAAGCATTTCCTTCTCTTGAGATTGCTCTTGAATGACCGGGAATTAAATGAGCAAATTCTCCTGTCATTGTAATTGTTGACATTTCTTTTGTTTCCAACAGCGGAATAAAATCAATTGCTTGTGTTAAAAAAGGTACATCAGTACGATACGAAGTATTTATACCCCAAATTGTATTTGAAATCGGCTCATCTCCTATTCTAACCTTTTGAGTAAGAGGCTTTTCTGTTAAATTAAGGATAGTCGCTCCTATATTAAAATCTCGCGAAAATTCATAATTAAAATGTGAGCCCATCAGGGTTTTTGTTTGAATATTAAACAAAGAACTGCTTTCAAGCGATATTTGAATGGGAGTTCCTGCTTCTAATATCCCCTGATTTAAAATTGTTACTCTTCCCAAATTATAATCAACGGTATAGTCAATATTTTCTTGTAACTGCTGTGCTCCTGCTGTTACAGAAACACTTCCCGGCGGAATATTTATTGCATTCAGCGAAATTTCGCTTCCTGCCGCCGATTTGAAACTTCCCTGCAAAAAGAATTTGTTTTTTTCTGCCATTTGTCGGGCAGTACTGTGAGTGCTATCATAAAGTTCCTGAAAAACATATTGGTCTGCAATATCGTTTAAAGCCGGGTCTCCTCCGGTTATTTGTTCTTTTAAATAACTTCCGAACGGCTCTCTTACAGGGAAGATTATTCTTCCGTTTTGTGCATTAATGGTAATACCGTCAATAAAGTCAAAAATTCCATCAGGGTACGGGTCTAATTGTGTATTAAGGTTATCTAGATTCAGAACCGTTAATAATCTTGTGCTGTCGATCTTCCCCACCGGTAAAAAATTTATCGAAGTTCCTGTTTTATCATTTGTGTACATAATATCAAGCCAGAAATCTTCTCTGTTTACTCTAAATGTACCTATACTATAAATATTTTTCATCATTAAATCCCAATTCTTTAATCTTGGGGTTAATGAAGTTCCTTTTAGTAATTTTACGACAAGAGCATCGGGAGCGCTAATTGCAGAATTTGAAAATTCACCAACCTGATAAGGTTCACCACCTACGGTATATTCAAAAGCAACTGCCAAGACCTGATCGGGACTTAAAGAAGTATTTAAAGAAATATATCCCAATTGATTGTTAACAGTATATTCATTTGGATTAAGTTTTCTTGCAGATTCAATTTTTTCGTATTCAATTCCTCCCGTCATATTATAAGGGGCTCCTAACAATACATTTCCTACTGCATTAATGTCTCTAACATCAGGATTATCGGATGTAATAGCCCCCAAAATATTTGTATTATTATCGGGATATACGGTTGTTTCGGGCATCCCTGCTTTTACATATTCACTTTGAATATCATTTTTATTAGATTCTCCCAAATCGGTAAAAGCAACAATATTTCTTGCATTTTCAAAATTACCTGTTCTGTTTGTTACCCAAACTTCTACTCGGTTTATTACAACTCCCGAATATATTATAGGTAATTTTGATAAAGCTCTGTCATAATTTTCTTTAAAATAATGAGTAAGGAAAAAATGTCTGTTTGCTTCATATCTGTCGGCATATATCTCAAATTCCTGTGTCTGTGCTCCCCCTTCTACATTTATCGTAGAAGCTTCTCCTTTTTGTTGAGAAAATATTGATGTTACGGTAAGTCTTCCAAACTTCATTTCTGTTTTAAATCCAAATAAACTTTGACTTCCGGTTATCAGAGTTCCTGTTAAAGGCAGTGAAACATTTCCTGCTTCAACTTTTTGAAGGATTTCGTCTTCATGTCCGGTATATTCTAATTTAACCGTATTTTCAAAATCAAAAGCAGCCTCTGTATTATATTGTACATTTACCCTCATTTTCTCTCCTATTTGTCCAACAACATTCATTTGTATTTTTTCGTCAAATTCAAATGTTGTAGTCCTTTGCATTCTAATGGGCAATGCAGGATTTTCAATTTTATGATAATTTAAACCAAAACTTAATTCTGCACTTCCCTGAGGTCTGATATCAATAACACTACCTCCAAAAATCCTGTCAAACATCTCTCCGCCTATTTCAAGTCTCGGAATTAACGTCTCTCTGCTTTCGTGAACATCTGTTCTGGCTTTTTGTCTCCAATATTTATTCATTGCACTTTGAAAATCATAATCAAGATATTCCTCAAAACTCACAGAAAATGGTGGAGTAATTTCAGACCCACGAATCTTTCTTTTGAGGATATATTCATCTGTTTCAGGGTCATAAACTACTTCGGATTCATAAGGGTCCGTGCCATAAAGAGGAGATCTGTCAATTTGTTCAAGAGGATTTATTGGTTCCGGAGGAATCGGGTATGGCAAATCAGAAATAGTGTCTTCATAATAATAATAATAATTATTATAAACCGATAATTCTGATAAATTACTATTTATTTTTGCATTGGACGTAAAAATTATAACAATAAAACTTGCTATTAGTCCAACTATAAATGAATATTTTAATAATCCCCCAAACAAATGAAAAAATATTTTATAAATAATTCAATGCTTGCTTTACTATATCTTCTACAGTAATAGTTTCATTATCTTTATTTTCAGAAATTATCCTGTTTACTACTTTTTGAACGGCAGATTTAGAAAAACCCAACATTGTTAAAGCAGATAACGAATCTTTGGCTAAAGTATTGTTTGGAGAATCTAAAATTTCGGCATATTGCGAACTTGTTTCGGGTATTTTGTCTTTCAAATCTATAACTATTCTTTGTGCGGTTTTTTCGCCAATACCTTTTACACTTTTTATAATATCAATATTTTTATCCGAAATAGCACTGATAAGATTGCTGTATGTTATCGAAGAAAGAACTAATCGTGCCGTATTCGGACCAACGCCGTTTACAGAAATTAATAAACGAAAAATCTCTCTTTCATCTTTGTTAATAAAAGCATACAATAAATGAGAATCTTCTCTGATTACCTCATGAATGTATAATTTACACTCTTCCCCTTTTTTCAGCCCTGCTGATGTTGTTACGCTAATATTAAGAAAATAACCTATTCCGTTGTTTTCTACTATAACATAAGCCGGAGTTAGTTCAACCAGCTTCCCTTTTATATATTCAAACATTTTCTATAAATTTAATTCTATGCAAAAATATAAAACTTAATTTATGCAGTTTTATTATGTTTTACAAGTAAAATTTACAAAAGAAATCAGATTTTAAAAAAATCAATGAAAAAAGAATAAAAAATAAACAATCTTTTTAATTTAATTTTCGTTAATTTTGCCGGTAAATTATAAAAACAAATAATATGGAAGCATTATTAATAATTATCGGTATTTTTGCTATTCTAATCATTTGGTTAATAGCAATTTATAACAGATTGGTAAAATTACGTAATCAGGTAAAAAATGCCTGGTCGCAAATTGATGTTCAGTTAAAACGTCGTTATGATCTTATACCAAATTTGATTGAAACGGTTAAAGGTTATATGAAGCACGAAGCACAGACTTTTGAAAAGATTACCCAATACAGAAGTCAGGCTATGAACGCAGATTCTGTCGCAGAAAAAGGGAAAGCAGAAGGGTTATTATCAGGTGCATTAGGACAACTTAAAATTGCATTTGAAAATTATCCCGACTTAAAAGCAAACACAAACTTTTTAGCACTGCAGGAAGAACTTTCTTCTACTGAAAATAAAATTTCTTTTTCCCGTCAGAATTATAACGATCAGGTGCTTTTCTTTAACAACAAAATTCAAATGTTCCCTTCAAATATTGTGGCAGGGATGTTTAATTTTAAACTTGGCGACTTTTTTGAACTGGAAAGTGAAGAAGAACGTGTTGCTCCAAAGGTTAGTTTTTAATTTAATAATATAATTTAAATTAATTTTTATGTGGGAAATTGCACGAAAAAACCGATATAGATCAATGGTTTTGCTAATGCTTATGGGTGTTATTCTCGTAGGTCTCGGCTATATTTTCGGAGGTGCTTTTATCGGCGGAGATGGTGCCTATATCGGGATAGTATTTGCATTATTACTGTATTTTATTTTGCTTTTGGTTGCTTTTGCAGGAGGAAAAACAATTATGTTGCGTATGGGAAATGCCAAAGAAGCGGATAAAATCAAACATCAGCAATTGTATAATATTGTTGAGGAAATGCGTTTGGCAGCAGGTATGCCGTTTATGCCCAAAGTATATGTAATTGAAGACCCCGCTCCGAATGCTTTTGCCGCAGGGATGACCCCAAAAAACAGCGTTGTTGCCGTTACTACGGGTTTACTTGAAATGTCAAACCGTGATGAATTACAGGGGGTTGTTGCTCATGAAATTTCCCATATTATAAACAGGGATATCAGATATATGACTATAGCCACAATTATGGTCGCGTCGGTTGCTATTATGTCCCATATTTTTCTGAGAACAATGTTTTACAGTAGTCTTAGTGGTGGAGGAGGCTCAAGAGGAGGCGGAGGAGGTAAAGGACAAATTATTATGTTAATAGTTGCTTTGGTTTTTGCAATAATTGCTCCAATTTTAATTCAAATGCTTTATTTTTCACTTTCACGAAAAAGAGAATATCTGGCAGATGCCTCGGCAGCACGATTAACGCGCTATCCCGAAGGACTGGCATCGGCACTGGAAAAAATCGGTAAATCTACAATGGATTTAAAAGGAGCAGGCAAAGCAAATGCTCCCATGTATATCGCAAATCCTTTAAAAGGAAAAGGTAAAAAAGTCAGAAATCTTTCAAGTACACATCCGCCTCTTGAAAACAGAATAAAAATACTGCGTGCTATGGGTAACGGACACTCTCTTTTAAATTATCAACAGGCATATCAGTCTGTTACTCAAAAGAAAAGTAGCGTTATTCCGTCATCAACAATTGCAAACGAAACTAAAGGATAAAAGCAGTATATAACCTACAGTTTAAGTTCATCTAAAACTTTCCCAATCAAATCATATTCAAACCCACGGCTTGTCGCAAATCTGAATAAAGAAGCTTTTCTTTTATAATTATCTTTTTCTTTAAGTTGACTGTTTTTTTGTTCTACTAACTCTGATAAAGTAAGCTTATATTCATTATCATTTATGGTATTTAGAAATTTATTTATAATTTCTTCGGAAATATTTTTTATTCTCAAAGCATGAGAAATTTTAATTTTTCCCCACTTATTAAACTTGAATCTGTCGTTTACAAAAGCTTTCACATATCTTTTTTCATCAATAAACCCTTCTTTTTCAAGATTCTTAATAATTTTACGTTTTTGTTGCGGAGTAATTTTATAATATTCCAGTTTTTTTAATACATCAAAACTGCATTTTTCACTTTTACCGCAAAATCTTTTTGCAATATTTAGCACTTTATCATAATAATTATCAGCGTTCATTTATTTATTAATTTCTATTTCAATAAAATAGCCGTTATGTTTACGTATATTTAAAATTTTTCCATCGGAAAAAATTAAATATTGACCTTTTATGCCCGCAATTTTACCGGATACAAATTCCTGATTATCAAATGTTACGGAAATAAATTTATCAATACCGGGATTATTGAAAGGATATTTAATATTTGTGATTTTTTTATTTAAACTTACGTATTGATTTAAATCTTTTGGAATCAAAGATTTAAAATGTTTTTTCTTTTCAGTCAGATTAATACTGCTTTCGGTTGCCGTCAACATTTTTAACCGGTTTGTTTTATCCGAAATATGTTTTTTTAATTCAACTTCAATTTGACCTGCCAATTGCCTGTATGGAGTTCTTGCAAATCTAATCGCTTGTATGGCTCCCTGGTCAATCCATCTTTCTGGAATTTGAGTATGTCTTGTAACTCCGACTTTAATATCACCGGTTAATGCAAGATAAACAAAATGATCTATTAAAGTATTCTTTTTAGCCCATTCCATATCCCTGCTTATACCAAGATGAGACTGATCTTTTTCGGGATGCAAAATCCCTGTATCTGTTTGAGGCACAGAAATATAACACGAATAACAATATCCCTGATGAAAACTTTTATTAGTTTCAACTCCGCAATTAATACAATTTATTCTGTGTAAATATTTTATATTGATTTTTTTTCCTATTAATGGATTAATATGAATTTCTTCTTTCCCAATTGGCAAATAATACTGAACCGGTACAGAAAATTCTGTACGCATTTTAAGGATATTTCCGCTAAATTTCATTTTTTATGTAATCAAAATATTCTATGTGTGATTATAATTAATACTCAAAAATAAAAAATGTTTGGTCAAAAACAAAATTTAAAGTTTCCACAATCCGGATTTTATTTATCTTAATTCATTAAAATAATGATATTATTCGGATTTTAACAAAAAATAAAGTATTTTTGACTTATATTAATTGTTTTTTTTAAGATGTAAATTAAAAATTTTTA
>SLSH01000216.1 GCA_007130555.1 Bacteroidales bacterium | reverse complement strand
AAATCGGAAAATTATTTAATAAAGATAACATAATATTTTCGTAATGCAAAACTAAAAGATTTTTTATAAAAATTAATATTTTTTTATGAACATATAATTAATCCGTATTATTCATAATATTGTTCTGTCTTTGGATTGATTCTTTATGTATCATCTGTAAAATTTTTAATAAAAATTCTTTTGAAATATGATCCTGATTTGCATATTTTAATCTTGATTCGATAATTTTTTTCCACCTTTCAAGTTGTAATATTATTACATTATTTTCTTTTTTTAATTTTCCGATTTCATCTACAAGTTTAAATCTGTGCTCCATCATATCAATCATTTGAAAATCCAAAACATCAATTTTCTCACGTAAATTTTCAAGAGATACTAAGAAATCGGGATTTTCTTTGCCTGTTTTTCTGAAATTCAAATCTTGTATTAGTTGTTTTAATTCATCCGGGGTTAATTGCTGTTCTTTGTCACTTAATGCTAATTCAGGATTATAATGTGCTTCTATCATTAATCCTGACATATTCAGGTCAATTGCTTTTTGAGAAATCTCTTTTATATATTCTTTCTTTCCTGAGATATGGCTTGGGTCACAAATGATTTTGATATCAGGAAATCTTCTTGCAAGTTCAATCGGAATTTCCCATCTCGGAACATTACGCATATTTATTTTTTGAAAAGGGTAAAAACCTCTGTGTATGGCATAAATATTTTTAATTCCTGCATTTAAAAATCTTTCTATGGCTCCCGACCATAATTCGATATCGGGATAAATCGGATTTTTTACAAATACACTAATGTTATTTCCTTTTATCGAGTCAACAATTTCCTGTACAGAAAACGGATTTGCAACAGTTCGCGCACCTATCCATACGGCTTTGATATCATATAAAAGTATTTTTTCTACATGGAAAGAAGAACCAGCTTCGGTTATAACAGGAATATTAAAATCTATTTGCACATTCTTCAACCATTCTAATCCTTTATGACCAATTCCTTCGAATTCACAGGGATGAGTCCTTGGCTTCCAAATTCCTGCACGAAAAAAATCAATTTTTATACTTTTTTTTAATGCCGATGCCGTTTTTAAAACCTGCTCTTCATTCTCAACACTACAAGGACCTGCAATTATAATAAAATCTTTATGCATACATTTTTTTCTGCTAAAATAATAAATTGTTTTTTTAAAATTTAAAGAAAATAATACTATTCTAAAAAAGTTTTTGTTTTTTTATATAACATTTATTATTTTTCGTAAATTTGTATTTTATTTATAATATAAATATAATGAATTTTGCAGTTTACGGAAGAAGTTTCGGAAATAATTTTAACGGAATGGCGATTCAGCTTTTTGAAGAGCTAAAATCAAAAAATGTTAACATTTATATTAAAGATAGTTTTAATGATTTTTTAAATAAAAAAATCAAATACTATCCTGTGGTAAAGGATGTTTTTTCGGACAAACTTCCGAAAAAAACAAAATTTGATTTAATGTTAAGCATAGGCGGAGATGGTACTTTTTTAGAAGCAGCGACTGTAGTCGGAGATTCGGGCACTCCGATTTTGGGAATAAATACCGGAAAAATGGGCTTTTTAGCTTATGTCAATGAATCTAATATTATCAAGGCAATTGAACAATTTTTCAATAAAGAATATTTGATAAATAAAAGGATGTTGCTGACAGTTGAATCTGAAGATAAATTTTACGGAGATATTAATTTTTGTTTAAACGAATTGGCAATACATAAAAAGGCTAAACTAAAGATGATTAAAATTAAAGCCTATGCAGATGACAATTACATAAATACTTATTGGTCGGACGGGATAATTATTTCAACCCCCACAGGTTCTACTGCATATTCGCTAAGTTGCGGAGGTCCTATAATTGATCCCGATGCTGATGCCATTGTAATAACTCCCATTGCTAACCATAATTTAACTGTAAGGCCATTAGTTTTATCAGGAAATTCTAAAATAACTATTGAAATTGATTCTCCGGAAGCTAATGCAATGGCATCAATGGATTACAGAACATTCTATTTGTCAGATAAAGCAACAAAACCAAATAAAATTGAGATTAAAAAAGCGAATTTTTATATTAATTTTGTCAGATTGTCAGATAATAATTATTTTTGCACTTTAAGAAATAAATTAATGTGGGGTACAGATATAAGAAATTAAATAATTAATATTTATTAATTACATTATTACAAAATGAAAAAAATACTTATTGTCATAACATTATTTATTTTCTCTGCAGAATTAATCAATGCTCAACCCGGGTTACAATGGCGTTCGGCAAGACATGAATTTATCATTGGTCTAGGTGCCACTAATTTTTTAGGAGAACTTGGAGGTGCCGATGCTGTTGGAACTAATACTATGAGAGATTTCAATTATGAAAGTACAAGATATCTTTTTAATGCCGGTTATAGATATAAGTTAGCAGATGCATGGGCAGTAAGAGGCTCTGTTTTTTACGGAAGATTATATGGAGACGACAGATACACCGAAGAAATACACAGAAGTAGTCGCAATATGCATTTCAGATCTCCAATAGTTGAAATAATGGCTGATATTCAATTCTCAATTGTAAGAGAAAGGTTTGCACGGGCAAGTTTATTAAGAGTAATGGGCGATTATAAAAACAGACCTAATTTTTATATCTTTACCGGAGTATGCGGAATATATTTTAATCCCAAAGCACAATATACCGACGGGCAATGGTATGCATTACAACCTTTGGGGACAGAAGGACAGGGACGAATACCTACAAGAGAAAAATACAGCAGGATATCTGTTGCCATTCCAATAGGATTAGGTCTGAATTACATGATAGATGAAAATTTCGGTATAGGATTTGAATATTCTCACAGATACGCTTTTACGGATTATATTGATGATGTAAGTACTACTTATGTGGACCCTGAGATTTT
>SLSH01000328.1 GCA_007130555.1 Bacteroidales bacterium | reverse complement strand
GGTGCAGGATATGCTTGTTGTTTTGAGATATAATCTGCGATTAACTCAACTTCAGGAGTATCAATAAATGCACATTGAACTCTTATTATTTTTCCTGCCTCTGAAATAAGCAAATCTCCTTTACCAACTAATTGATTTGCTCCTGTTGTATCAAGTATAGTTTTAGAGTCATGCATAGATGTAACTTTAAATGCAATACGGGTTGGAAAATTTGCCTTTATTAAACCCGTTATAACATCAATAGAAGGTCTTTGTGTTGCAATAATCAAATGAATTCCTATTGCACGGGCTTTTGCGGCAATCCTTGATATTGGAGTTTCTACTTCTTTGCCTTCCTGAACAATAATATCAGAAAATTCATCAATTATAACAATTATATAAGGCATATAATAATGCCCTTTATTAGGATTTAATTTACGCTGTATAAATTTTTCATTATATTCGGATATATTTCTTGCTCCTGCCTTAGTTAATAAAGTGTACCGTTGATCCATTTCTATGCAAAGAGAATTCATTACAGGAACAACTTTTTTAACATCGGTAATAATAGCTTCTTCGTCATCGGGTAATTTGGCAAGAAAATGATTTTCAATTCTTTTATATAATGATAATTCCACCATTTTCGGGTCAATTAAAACAA
The DNA here is from genome assembly GCA_007130555.1 of Bacteroidales bacterium. Classification (GTDB taxonomy): domain Bacteria; phylum Bacteroidota; class Bacteroidia; order Bacteroidales; family ML635J-15; genus SLSH01. The sequence goes on along the minus strand of SLSH01000328.1, from coordinate 2,312 downwards.
ATTTTAACTGTGCCGGATGCATTTTATATAATAATGATGTGATTATTACATTAATTCCAACCGATTTTCCCTGACCTGTAGCTCCTGCTACAAGTAGATGAGGAGCTTTTACAAGATTAATAACATGGGTTTCGTTTGAAATGTTTTTTCCAAGAGCAATAGGTAATTCAAAATTTGATTCCTGAAATCTTGTGGATTTAATTACCGACTTCATCGAAACTATTTCGGGCTTAGAATTCGGAACTTCTATTCCGATAGTGCCTTTCCCCGGAATCGGAGCAATTATTCTGATACCGAGAGCTGCAAGACTTAAGGCAATATCATCTTCCAAATTTTTAATTTTTGAAATCCGCACTCCCGCTTCAGGAACTATTTCATATAAGGTTACAGTTGGTCCAACAGTAGCAGATATTTTCGAGATTTCTATTTTATAATCTTGTAATGTCTTAACAATTTTATCTTTATTTTCGTTAAGTTCCTCTCTGGCAACTTCAGTTTTTCGTGATGGTAAATCCGGTAATAAATCTATAGTCGGCATTTTATAATGCTCCAGGTCAAGCGTAGGGTCAAAATTTTGTAAAATATCAATATTTATTTCTTCTTCCGACACCTGCTCTTCATCCTCAAGTTCTTTTACCGACAAATCCAAATCGTCTTTTTGTTCTTTTATTTCAGCATTTTCAATTTCAGGGACTAATTCTTCTTCAATAATTTTTTCTTGTTCACTATTTGTAAATTCTTCATCTTGTTCGACTTCTTTATCCGGCTCCATATCATCAGAAACATCATCTTTTTTAATTATTGTTTCATCTACATCAACATCTTTATTGTTTATAATTTCAAAACTATCCTCAGCTGTTTCAACAAGGTCTTTCTTTTTCATTTTTAATAATGCGGAAATTCTTTGTTTTATAGTATTCAATGCATTTTTAAAACTATAAATCAAAAATATAAAGCCCGAAATAACAATAATCGTAATTGCTCCGGGTTTTCCCGTCATTAATTCCAGCCATTCGTAGATAAACCAGCCGTGTGCACCTCCGAGCCAATCGTTTTTATCCTGAAAAAGAGCAGATAAAACCACACTGCCCCACACCGTAAATATCAACATTATAAATATTGAACTTGATAATTTTACCAGTTTAATATTTAACAATCTGAATCCTAATAAAATAAAAATTACAACAAAAGAAAACGAAGCTATGCCGAACCAGTCGTGAATAAATTTATTTGACAGAACTGCACCTGTTTTGCCCACCCAGTTTTCTACTTTAACATCTTCTTTATTTATTAGTTCGGTTAAAGGCACCGATAATATACTTTGGTCGGCTTTCCAAGTAAAAAAATAAGATGTAAAAGATAAACATAACAAAATGGCAAAACCCGTAAAAAAAACTCCCAGACTAACCTTAAACCTTTCGTCCTTAAAAAAACGTATTACCGATTTTAAAGCCCTTATCAAAGGATTTCTTCTTTTTTTTGTAATGTTTTTCTTATTTTTTTCTTTTTTTCTGACCATGCCATATAAATAGAAAGACGACTCACCTTCTGAAAAGAGGATTTCGATAAATTACATACCAAACATTCCGCCTAATTCTTCAGCAGTTTTAAGTTCATAATCGTCGGGGATTTTAAACTTATGTGCAGCAACTCTTGAAGAATTAATTTCTCTTACAGTTGTTGTCATTATCAAACCTTCTTTAATAACTGTATAATCCATCAAAAGTCCTTTAATTCCTTTAAATTCCGTATTTTCATTTATTTTTTCCGGAACATCCAGTTCATCTGTATAAAATACATCAACAACATCTCCATCCATTATTAATTCTGCTTTTTTGCTTCTATATCCTGCAATTTGCTTAGTTTCATCAACAAATTTAATTTCAGGCTCTTTAATTTCCGCCATTTCCATTGCTTCTTCGAATTCCTCCTTGCTTTGTTTTACGGCAATTTTTTGCCCCATTACATCCATTAAAATTATTGTAGAGCCATCGTTAAAATCGAAAATTTGTGAAAAAGAATAAAACGCTGTAGTCTGATCTTGCCTTACTTTATTATCAGAAATATAAACTACCATTTCTGTCGGCAACTGTGCTCTGTCAGACGCACTTAACTCATCTGACTCATAAGTAATATCATAAGTAATTATACCCTGAAATCCATCTCCCTTTTGTAAAATCGAGCATGAACTAAGAAATGTAGAAATAACCACAAAAAACACTAAAAATTTAACTATTGTTTTCATAAATAAATTCATTTAAAGTTAATATTAATAAACAAAATACATTTTGACACAAAAATAGTACAATATT
>SLSH01000389.1 GCA_007130555.1 Bacteroidales bacterium | reverse complement strand
GATATTCTTATCTGCAGAAGAATCATCAAAAGAAAGCATCCCCTTGCTGCCCACCACCACCAGCCGCTGCTCCTTGAAAGGATGCAGCCAGGATACAAAGATATGGCTGTGCACATTACCGGGATAAGTAAACTGAGTCATCGTAACATCATAAATTTCATCCTGTAAAAACTTTAGGCCCTTCGCCTCAATTTTATCCGGCCGCTGACCGACCAGGTAATCGATCACTGAAATATCATGGGGAGCAAAAGACCAGAAGACATTTTCCTCGGTTCGTACCGTACCCATGTTGAGCCGGTTGGAATAAATATAGTAAAGCTGGCCGATCTTGCCGCTGTCTAAAACTTCCTTGATCTTCTTGATAGCCGGGTGAAATAGAAGCAGGTGCCCCACCATTAAGCTGGCTCCACTTTGCTCTGCCAGCGCTACCAGTTCAGCTGAATGCTCTGAATTAAGGGCCAGGGGCTTTTCGATCAGCACACTTAAGCCCTTCTCTAAAAGCATTTTCCCCATTGGATAATGCAGCTCCGCCGGGGTGGCCACAACATAGCCATCAAAACCACTTTCAATAGCCTCTTCCAACCTGCCAAAACTCTCCACCTTATATTCAGCCTTTAACTTTTCCAGGCACCCGGCATCGCTGTCAACCACCCCACCAAGAAAACCCAGGTTAGCCAGGGTTCTTATGTTATTACTGCCCCAGCGCCCCCCGCGGACTACACATATCTTTTTTGTCATCTACTTATGCCCCTTACCCTGGCTTCAGCTTTGCCTATCGCTTAAGGCAGCTCAAAACTATCCATACCTCTAAATTTCTAAATTATTTTAATATATAAACTTAAAAAAAAATATATGAATATTCCAAAAGACATTAAGTACACAGAATCTCATGAATGGGTTCGTGTTGAAGGCGATTTAGCATTTGTTGGTATTACTGATTATGCTTCTACTCAACTGGGAGACATTGTTTTTTTAGAAATAGAAACAGAGGGGGAAGAACTAGAATCAGGAGAAGCCTATGGTTCTATTGAAGCGGTAAAAACAGTTTCAGACTCTTATATGCCTATTAGTGGCAAAGTTATAGAAGTAAATCAAAATGCAATTGATGACCCGAGCATCGTTAATAAAGATCCTTACGGCGATGGCTGGTTAATTAAAATCCAAATTAAAAACAAGGAAGAAATTAATGGATTGCTTGATGCAGATGCTTATAAAAATATTATTAAAGAATAATATATACGATAATCAATTGCGAACTGCTTTTTAAAATATACTTTACGGTTATATACAAATGGCTGAAAATAAAAATGTTGCCATAATACTTTCGGGAGGAAGCGGAAACAGATTTAAGCATAATATTCCCAAACAATTTGCAGAAGTATCCGGTAAAACTATTCTGGGATATTGCATTAAAAATTTTAACGCTCACAAAAATATTGATAAAATACTAATTGTCAGTAATCCCGATTATATTGATTTAACTCATAAAATTGTAGAGTCCGACAGATTCATAAAAGTAATTGATATTATAAACGGAGGAAAAACCCGTGGAGAATCTTCATATTCAGGTCTGAAATATTTAAAAGCAAAATATAATTCTACAGATGTAAATGTTTTGATTCAGGATGCAGTAAGACCAAATACTAATGAAAATATTATTAATAATGTAATTGAGAAATTAAAAGAGTCCAGAGCCGTTTCAGTAGTTGTTCCTGCAACAGATACCATTTATATTACAGACAAAAATTACAGATTAGTCTCCATCCCCGACAGAGATTCTTTATTTTTGGCACAAACTCCGCAGGCATTTAATTTAGAACTTATACTAAGTGCTTATGAAAAAACTGATAAATCAAAAAGATTTTCTTTTACAGATGATTGCAGTGTTTTAAAACAAATATATCCAAACGAAAAAATTAATCTTGTAACAGGAGATGTCACTAACCTGAAAATCACATTTAATAAAGACCTTGAAACTTTCAGGCAATTATTACAGGATAAAACAAATTAAAACTCATCTAAAAGTTCATCAAGTTTTATCGGCACTACTCCTGTTTTTTCGCACACAACTCCTCCTGCAATATTTGATATTGTTGCAATTTCTTCCAAACTTGCATTAACAGACAGAAACAAACTTGCAATGCTTATAACCGTATCTCCTGCTCCTGACACATCAGAAATATCTCTGACTTTAACAGGGAGGTGATGCCAATTGTTTTTATCACAAATAAATATTCCCAACTCCGATAAAGTAATTAATAATATGTCTATACGGTTATCTTTAATAAATTGCTTTGTAACATCTGCAAGTTTATTTATTTGTTTTTTATCAATTTCGATTTTTAAGCCTTCGCAAAATTCTTTAAAATTAGGTTTAAACAAAGATATTTCGGAATAATTATTAAAATTATTTTTTTTCGGGTCAACACATACTGCAATATTATTTTCTTTTGCCGATTTTTTTACATCCTGAATTAATTTATCGGTAATTACTCCTTTATCATAATCTTCAAAAATTATTATTTTAATATTTTTAGATTTGATTATTTCTGTGATTTTTGACAGTAAAACATTTGTAATTTCATCCGAAACAGGATTTATATTTTCTTCATCAACCCGAAGTATATGTTGTCCTTTGCTGATAATTCTGGTTTTTACCGTAGTTTTTCTGTCGGCATCAGTAATAATGCCCATATCATTGATATTTTCTTTTGATAATAATTCTTTAAAAATTATTGAATAATTATCATTTCCTGTAACACTGCATAATATAGGATTTGCTCCCAAGGCTTTAATATTTAATGCAACATTTGCTGCTCCTCCTAATCTGAATTCCGAATCATTTATTGAAACAATAGGTATGGGTGCTTCGGGCGAAATTCGATTAACATTTCCCCACATATATGAATCCAGCATTACGTCTCCGATAATTAAAATATTGGAGCTCTGAAATTTATCCGCTAATTCTTTTACTCTTTTTTTATTTATATTCATCGAAAAAAATTATTTGTTTTTCAAATTACAAAGATAAAACAAGTTTTTCAATTATTTCAGGATAGTATTTATATTCTAACTCCTGAACTTTTTGAGATATTGTTTCGGGATTGTCTTTTTCGATAATTGCCATTTTTTTCTGAAAAATAATATCTCCTTTATCATATTGTTCATTAACATAATGTATTGTAATTCCCGTTTCTTTATCTTTATTATCATATACCGCCTGATGAACTTTATCCCCATACATCCCTTTCCCCCCGTATTTAGGAAGTAATGCCGGGTGTATGTTAATTATTCTTTTAGGGAATTTGTTAATAAGATATTGCGGAATTAACCATAAAAAACCTGCAAGAACAATAAAATTTATTCTTTTATTCTTTAAATAATTTAAAATCAGTTCTTGATTTTCAAAATCCTCGCGATTAAAAACAAAAAAATCCGTATTATTAGATTTTGCTCTTTCTATTACGTACGCATCTTTATTATTACTTAGGATACTGCTCACATCAATATCTTTATTATTCCGAAAGTATTTGATAATATTTTCTGCATTAGTCCCCGAACCCGATGCAAATATTGCGATATTAATTTTTTGTTTCATACTTATTAAGATTTTTGTTGTTTAATTATCACATAATCAACACTGTTATTTATATTGTTAATAAAATTAATAATATTTTTTTGTCTTGTCCAAATGAATTTCTTTTATTTGCGAGTTCAAAAATAATAATAATTATTTATTTATTAACTAAAATTATTTAATTATGTCAGACATTTCAGCAAGAGTAACAGGAATCATCGTTGACAAATTAGGTGTTGATGAATCAGAGGTAATTCCCGAAGCAAACTTCACAAATGATCTTGGAGCGGATTCATTGGATACGGTAGAATTAATTATGGAATTCGAAAAAGAATTTGAAATTTCTATCCCCGATGAGGAAGCAGAAAAAATCAGTACTGTTGGCGAGGCAATAAAGTATATGGAAAACGCTTCGAAGTAAATTTTTATTAACTAAATTACGTTAAATAATGGAATTAAGAAGGGTTGCAGTAACCGGTATCGGTGCAATTTCACCGGTAGGGAAAAATTTTTCTGAAACATGGGAAAATGTTATAAACGGTGTAAGTGGTAGCGATCTTATAACACATTATGATACAAGTAATTTTAAAACAAAATTTGCTTGTGAAGTAAAGAACTTTGATCCGAATGAGCATTTTGAGCGCAAAGAACTTCGAAAATTTGACAGATTTTCACAATTTGCAATGATTGCTTCTGATGAAGCAATAAAAGATTGCGGAATTGATTTTGAAAATTATGATAAGACAAGAGTCGGAGTTATTTGGTCTTCAGGAATCGGCGGAGTAGAAAGTTTTTACCAGGAGATAAAGAACTATATCGAGGGAGGTAAAGTCCCTCGGTTTAGTCCTTTCTTTATTCCGAAAATTATTTCGGATATTGCAGCAGGACATATTTCTATGAAAAACGGATTCAGAGGTCCTAATTACAGTACTGTATCTGCTTGTGCTTCATCGTCCAATGCAATTATTGATGCATTTAATCTTATCAGATTAAATATAGCAGATATAATTGTGGCAGGAGGTTCCGAAGCATCAATAAACGAAGTAGGTATGGGAGGCTTTCAATCTATGATGGCTACATCCACCAATAATGAGAACTATAAAACAGCCTCAAGACCTTTTTGTGCAACAAGAGACGGATTTGTTATGGGAGAAGGAGGTTGCGGGTTAATTATTGAAGATTATGATAAAGCCGTTAAAAGAGGAGCAAAGATTTATGCCGAAATAATTGGTGGAGGCATGTCTGCCGATGCACACCATTTAACAGCTCCGCACCCGGAAGGAGAAGGAGCTATTTTAGTAATGAAAAATGCATTATCAGATGCAAAAATTTCTCCCGAAAAAATAGATTATATCAATGTGCACGGAACTGCCACTCCTCTCGGAGATATAGCCGAACTTAAAGCAATTAAGAATATTTTTGGCGAACATGCTTATAATATTAATATAAGCTCATCGAAATCAATATTCGGACATCTTCTGGGAGCAGCAGGGGCTATTGAAGCGGCTTGTGCCATAATGGCAATAAAAGACGGTGTAGCACCTCCGACTATTAATCATCAGCAACAAGATGAGAATATTGATTCTAAATTAAACTTAACACTCCACAAAGCCCAAAAACGTACCATTAATTACAGTTTATCAAACACATTTGGTTTTGGAGGGCATAATACTTGTGTTATATTTAAAAAAGTAGAAAATTAGTGATTTTAAAATTGTTAGGGCTTAAAAAAATATCTAAGCCCGACAGAATATTCCTGAATAATCTAAAAAAAATACTCGGGTTTAAACCTGATAATATTGACTTATATCGTACTGCTTTTATACACAGTTCGGCAAGTTTGGGCAGTAAAAATGCTAAAATCAATAACGAAAGACTTGAATTTATTGGTGATGCTGTATTAAATATGGTTGTCGCGGATATTTTATATAAAAAAAAACCAAATGAGCCGGAAGGAAAACTTTCTCTTTTAAGGTCAAAAATTGTTTGCCGAAAAAATCTTAATGAAATTGCTTCTGATATTAAATTATATGATTTCTTAATTTGCAAAAATACAGGCTCATTAAGTTTGAATAATATCAGCGGAAATGCATTAGAATCTCTTTTCGGAGCAATATATTACGATAAAAACTATGAGCATTGTAAATTATTTGCCGAAAAAATACTGCTAAATGATAAAATACTGGATAAATTATCAGACGATAAAGAAGATTTTAAATCACAGATAATAAATTTTGCACAGAAAAATAAAATAGATTTCGCTTTTAATACTTACGAAAACGCAGAAATAAACGAAAAAACACACCATTTCAAGTGTGAACTTTTAATGAATAATAATTATCTGTCATCAGGAAAAGGCTGGTCTAAAAAAGATGCTGAACAAAATTGTGCAAAAAACGCACTACAAATACCTTTTAATAAAATAATTGAAATTGCATCGGGTTTGTAGTAGGTTTAATGCATTATAAATAATAAAAAAAAGAAAAATGTGTTAGTATTCTTGTATTATTTTATAATTTTATTGCAGAATTATATTACCAAAAATGAAAACCAAAAAATTGAAATATAAACCGGAATTTGAGTTTGAATTAATTGGTATCAGCACAATTGAAGATGACTATAAAATTTCATGGGCTATTAATAAATGTCTGGATATCAAATTACAACGGGATGATAATCTAGAGATTAAAAACGAAAAAAAATCAACCGTCCAGTCTTTTAGCGTATTTAAAGGATTTTTTTCCGGAACCGGAGATAAAATTAAACTGGTGGCAAATAAATCTTTCGAAGGATTTTTGATAGAAGAACTTAAAAATATAGACTTTTTTCTGGTAATTTACTCAGATAAGGAAAAGTCCCCGGTTAAAATAATTATTAAAGAACTTAAATCAAATTCTGCAATAAATATTGCTTTAATTATTGATCCTAATAAACTAAAGTCAAAAGAAAAACTTCTTTTTTAATATAACTTTATGGGAACAATTGCACGTCAAACAATTAAAGGCTCTATATATTCATATATCGGTGCAATTATCGGCTTTGTTAATGTTGTATTATTAATGCCACATATATTCAGTACTGCCGAAGTAGGTCTTACTAATATCCTGATTTCAATTTCTGCCATATTCGGACAATTAGGAACATTGGGATTTAATAAAGTTACTGCCAGATTGTTCCCTTATTTCAGAAATAAAGAAAATACACATAATAGTTATTTCTTTCTTACTGTTTTAGTAGGATTAACCGGATTTGCGTTATGTGTATTGGTATATTATTTAATCAGACCTTACCTGATTAAGGAAAATATTGAAAGTTCGCCTTTGTTTGTAGAATACATTTACTTGTTGCTGCCTTTAATTTTTATCAGTATTTTTTATATGTTAATTGATACATATAATAGAGTATTGTTCAATGCATCTTTTGGAGTTTTTGTAAAAGAATTTTTCCTGAGAATTCTAATTCTTATCGGAATAGGATTATTTTATTTTAACATTTTTAGTTTTCACGACTTTATTATTTATTACACAATAGTATTTGCAGTACCGGTATTACTAATATTTATCTTGCTTTTTTATAGAAACGAAATTAGTTTTAAACCTGTTTTTACTCCTGTATTTAAAGGATTAAAAAAAGAAATTTATATTGTTTCGATGTTTGGTATGATATCAGGATTTTCAGGTATCGCCGCAATGCATATTGACAGATATATGGTAAATCATTTTTGTGATTTGGGAGCTACGGGGATATATGCAACCGCATTTTTTTTCGGGACCATGATTATTTTACCGGGAAGGTCTTTATATAGAATTGCTGCTACCACAATTACCGAAGCATTTAAAGCAAATGACAATAAAATTATCGAATCAATATATAAAAAAAGTGCCGTAAATCAATTGATTATCGCCAGTCTTATTTTTCTTCTGATTTGGGGGAATATTGATAATATTTTAAAAATAATGCCCGAAGCTTATGCTCAGGGGAAATATGTTATATTCTATATTTCTCTGGCATATTTAATGCAAATGGGAGCAGGAGTAAGCAGTGAAATAATTTATCTCAGCAAATATTATAAAGTCTATTCTGCAATAATGCTTTTACTGATAATAGTAATAGTGGTTCTGAATATTATTTTTATCCCGGTTTACGGAATTACCGGAGCTGCACTGGCATCTTTTTTATCTTATCTGATTTATGTGTTGATTAAATTTATTTTTATTTTTTATAAATTCAATTTTCAGCCTTTTAATATAAAACACCTGATAATATTGGCTGTTGGTGTTGTAAGTTATTTGGCGGCATACATAATTCCTTTAACCGATATTTTACTATTAGATTTAATTACTAAATCGGGAGTAATTGTTATCGTTTTTATTGTACTTATTTATTTATTAAAAGCCTCAGACGAATCAAATAATATAGCGAAAAATATTATTGACAGGATTTTAAGAAAAAAATGACAGAGTTGTTTATTATTTTATAAATAGAATGTCGCACAAAATTAGTAACTAAAGTTTCGCATCTACTTTCAATTTATTAAAAATCCATTAACCCGTTAGGGTTTTAACATTAATAAAAAAACTATATCATCTTATGTTTCATTGTCCGTCAGGACATACACATTTTGTAATAACTGTATATTCCCTACGGGAAAAAGTCATGAGAGCTATAGTACTTTTTATTAATGTTCATGTCCTACGGACAAGTTGAAATTAATCTGATAAAAAAAATGTTGCCCATTAATGCTTTTAGAGATTATTAAAAATCCATTAACCCGTTAGGGTTTTAACATTAATAAAAAAACTATATCATCTTACGTTTCATTGTCCGTCAGGACATACACATTTTACAATAACTGTATATTCCCTACGGGAAAAAGTCATGAGAGCTATAGTACTTTTTATTAATGTCCATGTCCTACGGACAAGTTAAAATTAATCTGATAAAAAAAATGTTGCCCATTAATGCTTTTAGAGATTATTAAAAATCCATTAACCCGTTAGGGTTTTAACATTAATAAAAAAACTATATCATCTTATGTTTCATTGTCCGTCAGGACATACACATTTTACAATAACTGTATATTCCTCCTACGGACAAGATAAAATATCGTTTTTTTATGATTCTTTGCAGACTTTTGTACTTGTGCTAATGGCGACAGTCGAAATACTTGTGCTGAGCGACTAGTCGAAGCATCAAGACAAAAAAAAAGTCGAAGAAATAAATGAAAATGGAAAAATCAATATTAACTACTTATTTTATTATTCCCCACTATGGTTAAAATCAAATATTATTATTGTAAATGATTGTAATCGGCTTATAAACAGACATATATGACAATAAAAGTAAGTGCGAAACTTTAATTAGTAATAGTCAGATTCGGATTAATAATTATTTAAATATTCTTTTCTAATAAAAACACCGTCAACTTCATGTACAATCCCCGTTTTATTATTCACAGCAACCTCCGAAATATCTATACATTTAAAGTTTAGTTTTGCAAAAAAGTCAACAATTTCTTTCAGACTCCAGTTTACATTATTATAAATTGACACCAAAGGGATTTCAATTTTAACAGCTTTAATAAATTTTAATGATTCTTTTGCCCCTTCAAGCACTTCTTTTTCAAATCCTTGCGTGTCAATTTTAAGAAAAATATTTTCTAAAGAGTCCAGTGTTTTGATTGGAACATTTTCTGAAGTTGATTTTTGTGAACTTTTATTGTATTCGGAATAATCTTTACTAATATTTTTGACAGAACTAAATAAGGAATTTTCCGCCACATTAATATCAATATTGCCATTATAATTTCCTATTGCCATTTTATCTGCAATAGACCATTTTTTATGTCTTCGGGCTCTTTTTTGGAGTTTTATATATGCTTTTGATGTTGGTTCAAAAGAAATAATCTCTCCTTTATACCCGAAATCTATTAATGTTTCTGCAAATTGACCTGCATTAGCTCCAATATCCAGTACTTTGGTTAAATTATAATTTGCAAGAATTTTCACAATTCTATAATTCTCTGATGCTGATGGCGATAATCTTTTCAATTTAAGATGCATTCCTGTTATCAGAGCCGATTTTCTTTTAATTCTTTCAACTAATCTTGAGTTTATAATGACTTGTAACATTTTCATATAATACATTTGAATTAATTAAATCAAATAAAAATAACCGAAACTATGAAAAACTTTTGCTTAAAAATTTTTAATTATAACAATTGGTGTTCCTGCATCGGCAGAACCGCTTATAAGGTCAGCGAGACTTGCAAGAAGGTCGCACAATTCTCTCGGAGTTGTTCCTTCGCTGATTATACTGTCTATTTCATGTTTTTTTGTTTTTTCAATTTCTATCTGATTTTCAATAAATTCTCTGCTTTTACCTTCGGCAAAAAGTTTATCGGCAATTAATTTATATTTAACTCCTGTTCTCTTTCTGTTTTTTAAATTGCTTGACGAACCAAAAGTAGTTACGGGGTCTGCCAATTCCCATATTTTCTGGCTCGGGTCTTTATAAGCCCCGTCTCCGTATATAATTACTTCTACATTTGTATTTGTTTCTTTTGTAATTTTCGCTTTAATTTCTTCGGCAACCTTATCTCCTTCTCTCGGGGCTAATTTAATCCTATTATGAACCATGTTAGTGCCGTATAGTCCCCATTCTGACCACGAACCTGTACTGGAGTCATTAAAAATTTCCTGCATACTTATACAGTTTTCATAAACTTTTTTTACTTTTTCCTTAATTTCATCTCTTTCGTGAATATTACAAACAATTATTGCATCGGGATTATGATTTATTATTTCCAAAGGATTATTAGAAAGGAATATTTCTTGCAAAGCTCCTTCATTTTCAATCGTTTCTTTATAAAGGGCGGGATAATTTACTCCCGTGTAAGGATGTCTGAAATTTTTTCCTTCAAGTTCATCGGCAGATATTTTACTGTCTAAACCTATTCCGCGTTCATCTAAATATTCTTTTGGAATTATAAAATTCCCGACTTCATCATCAGGATACGGAAATTGTATTATGATTTTCCCTTTATTTACGGTTTCTGCAAAGCCTTTAAGTAAGGGCAAAAACCTGTTACGGCTGACCATTGGCAAAAGCAGTCCCAAAGTACTGTTTTCGTTTATATTTAATTTTTTTCTGATTTCTTTTGCCATATCATCCGTACTGATAAAATTATTTTGTGCTTTTGCAACAATAGTTTCCGTAACACAAACAATATCCCCGTCAGAAATCAAATTATCTTTAACTCCTTTTGCGACAGCATCACAAACAAGTTTTGCCACATCGTCTCCGGGTAACACGGCACCGATTTTTATTCCGAAAGAAATAGTTCCTAAATAGTCCTGAAATTTCATTATCCAATTTTTTAATTACAATTTATTTTAACATCATAAATTTAATAAGAATTTTAATAATTCTTATTTTTTTTTAAAAAATATTATTTCTTTTTGATTTTATAAACAGAATATCGCAAAAGATTAGTAAATGACTTAAACCTAAAGCGAATTAATAAATAAAACGATAGTTGTAAAAAACTTTTTATTTCACGTAATTTTTTATTTTTTCCTTTATTTTTTTCTCCAATCAGATAATTTAAAAAACCGTAATAATGAAATTTTTCAATAAAGTCTTTAATGATAGGTTTTGGGATGGTGTTTTTATTGAGTAATACAACATTACTAATTCGTTTTTCAGGCGGAGGAATTTCCATGTAATCTCCATATAAAAATTCCAGATATTTTTCAGGATTTTTAGGAACATTAAACTCTTTGCCTTCATAATCTGCTTTTTTTAATGGAAAAATATCATTAATATGAAAATAATCCTTTTCTTTTTTTACAAAAGTATCACTGACGGAAGATGTTAAAAGATAATCTTTATTAAGACAGTTTTTAACTTTATTGGTAAGTATATAATTTTCATAAAAATCAAAAAAAATACT